>JBGAJL010000126.1:0-11237 GCA_044224935.1 Flavitalea sp. | reverse complement strand
GGTCAACGCGTCTACCGGGTCCTGTATCCACGACTCTTCTGCATCTACCAACACCTTTACATTACTTTTTGCGGCAGCCTCAATAATTTTTTCCATTCGCTGCACCACCCTTGCCCATTCCTGTTTTTCTTCATCGGTCAATATCTCCGTATGCACATAGCCGTTATATCCATCTTTATTATCTGCGGCAGCATCTAATTTTTCAAGCAGTCCGAACCGGGCCAGCCCTGTTACTTTGATGCTGATGAATGGCATATTTTCCTGGGATGCCGCGTAATTGATTACCCGTATAAACTCTTCGCAGGAATGGTTGAAGCTATCTTCGTCTTCCTTTCCCTCCACGCCATAGTCGAGTATTATCTTCACGTTATACCGGCCAAGCTTTTCTGCAACGGCAGCAGTTTGATCCAGGGTTTCGCCGCCAACGAACTGGTCGAAGATCGTGCTGCGTATCAGTCCGTTTATCGGCAGGCCTGTTTTGATGGCCCAGGGGGTGATGGCTGTGCCCAATTTCACCAGCCATTGATGGCCCATAGTTGAAAAAAGAAAACGGGCTTTTTTCAATTCCTTATCGGATTTATAGGCAAAGGCATTTTGTGTGTTATCGAACGACAGAGGAAGAGCTTGCATTACTTGTGGTTGAAATCTGGCGCAAAAATAACGTTTCGTAACTTGCGCGCAATCTCAAAATGAATGTATGCATAAAAAACCCTCTGACTCTTCGGTAACCATGACGGAGCTGGTATTGCCCAACGACACCAATCTCTTCGGCAACCTGATGGGTGGCAGGCTCATGTACTGGATGGATATAGCTGCCGCGCTTGCCGCCCTTAAGCATTGTGCCTCCCCTGTTGTTACGGCTTCTGTTGATAATATTTCCTTCGAAAACCCGATTAAGCTGGGAAACGTGGTGCATATTGAAGCGAAGGTTTCTCGTGCTTTCACTACCTCTATGGAGATTCATATGAATGTATGGGGAGAAGATACGCTGCAGCAATACCGCTACAAAAGCAATGAAGCATTTTATACGTTCGTGGCGCTGGATCCCAATGGTAAGCCCAGGAAAGTTCCTGAAGTGACCCCTGAAACGGAAGAAGAGCTGAAGCTGTATGATGGCGCCCTGCGCCGGAGGCAGCTGCGGTTGATACTGGGAGGAAAAATGCAGCCCGGTGATGCTACCGAGCTAAAAGCATTGTTTAAATTATAAGAATGTTTTTGCCAAAATAGCTATTGAAAGGGCCTTCCGAAACATCTTTAAAAGCAATCCGGTCCTGAATCCGATTCACTGACGCTTCTGGCCTATCGCGGTCATTACCTCATCGAGGATCTGCTCCACGGGAGCTTCATAATCTATCGCCATGGATTCTTTGATGCGAACGGTGAGCAGGGTTCCGCGCTTTTTAAATTTCAGGCCTTTTTTATCGAAGGCCGTGCTGAACCCGTCGATCACGACAGGAACCACCACCGGCCGCGTCATTTTTATCAGGTGGGCCGTTCCTTTTCTTCCGGGAGCGAAAGGGGTAGTGGTGCCCTGCGGAAACTGGATCACCCAACTGCTTTCGATCGCCCGCTGAATCTTCCGGGTATCAGAAGGGTCGAGCCCTCTCCTTACCTCCGTGCTCTTGCGGTTCCAGGTTCTTTTCACGGTTATTCCTCCTGCAATGGTAAATATCTTGCTTAGCCAGCTGCTACGCATCGTTTCCTCTGCAGCAACATAATATACGTCGGTAAAGGCGTTGAAGAGATAATAAGGAACGCCGAGCTTATTCTTTTTGCCCCATTTCACAGCTGAAAAAATATGCAGCAGGGCCATTACATCTGCAAAATAGGTTTGATGATTGCTAACGAATAACACGTTCTGTTTAGGCAGGCTCTTAAGATTTTCCGTACCGGATATTCTCAGTTTATTTACCCATACAAATCCCGGATAGGTGATTACGCCTATTATTGCGAATAAAAACTTCTTAACAATTTTAAATTTCTTCAGGGCATTCGTTAGGGACATGGCGTTTGGTTTCTATGCAATTGCCACGAATCTATGCAAATAAAATAAAAGAGCGCCTCCTTCGGGAAGACGCTCTTGATAAAGTGAACCGAGAATGGTTATCGAAAAGAAGAATTATTCCTTTGTTTCTCCACCACCCTGCTGCTCTTCCTGCTGCAATTTCTGCTTCAGCTGAGCAAGGGCGCCAAGATCTCCCAGTGTTGCTTTCTCCACTTTGCTTTGGATATTCTTCACTGTTTTTCTTGTATTGTCTGCTTCCGCGCGGGCTTCTTTCTTCGCTGTTTCTTTTTCTTCGATCTTCACCTGCTCCCATATCCGGGTGTGAGATACCACAATGCGTTTTTCGTTGCGGTCAAACTCTATCACCATGAACTGGGCCGTTTCTTCAGGAGTAAGCGTTTTTCCATCTTCTTTCGCAAGATGGCGGTTAGGCGCAAATCCTTCCAGTCCGTAAGGCAACTGGATGGTAGCACCCTTGTCGTCTTTGCGAACCACAGTTCCTTCATGAACAGAGCCCGGGGCAAACGTGTCCTGAAGGGTGTTCCAGGGATCTTCTTCGAGTTGTTTGTGCCCCAGCTGAAGCTTGCGGTTATCTTTATCGATACCCAGGATAACCACATCGATATTGCTTCCGACTTTGGTATATTCCGATGGGTGATTGAAGCGTTTGAGCCAGCTTAAATCGCTGATATGGATCATACCGCCGATACCAGGTGCCAGTTCAACAAACACGCCGTAAGGAGTAATGTTTTTCACCAGGCCGGTGTGGCGGCTTCCTTCAGGGAATTTAGTTTCAATAGTGCTCCATGGATCTTCTGTCATTTGCTTGATAGAAAGACTCATTTTACGGCTATCCTTATCGAGTGTAACGATCTTGGCTTCGTGTTCATCATTTAGTTTGAAGAACTCCTTCGCGTTGATCGGAGTATTTGCCCAGGTAATCTCACTCACGTGAACAAGACCTTCCACACCGGGAAGAATTTCAAGAAACGCACCGTAATCTTCGATGTTTACTACTTTACCTTTCACTACAGAACCTTCCCTGATCGTTTCAGGAAGAATATCCCATGGATGCGGAGTAAGCTGTTTCAGACCAAGGCTGATTCTCTTCTTCTCATCATCGAAGTCGAGCACCACCACTTTCAGTTTCTGATCGAGTTTCAGCACCTCACTCGGATGGCTGATACGTCCCCAGCTGATATCGGTAATATAAAGCAGACCGTCGAGACCGCCCAGGTCCATGAACGCACCGAAATCGGTGATGTTCTTGATGGTTCCTTCGAGCACCTGGCCTCTTTCGAGCTTGCTCATAATCTCCGCACGCTGTGCTTCGATATCGCTTTCAATAAGCGCTTTATGCGATACAACGGCATTCTTGATGGCTTCATTAATTTTCACCACTTTGAACTCCATTGTTTTGTTTACGAACTGATCGTAATCGGTAACGGGCTTCACATCGATCTGTGATCCGGGAAGGAAGGTTTCCATACCGAACACATCCACGATCAGCCCACCTTTTGTTTTTGATGTCACGGTTCCGGTGATCACCTCGCCGGTTTTGTGCACTTCCACAATTCTTTCCCATGCACGTGTGATGCGCGCCTGCTTGCGGCTGAGATTCAGATTCCCTTCACGGTCTTCTTTTTCTACTACCATCACCTCCACTTCATCACCCACTTTCAGGTTAGGGATATCGCGGAATTCATTGAAAGAAACAAGACCATCGCTTTTGAAGCCAATGTTGATCACAACATCTGTTTTGGTGATACCCACCACGGTTCCTTTTACGAGTTCGCCGTCGGTTACCGCCTTAAATGTTCCTTCGTACACGTGGTCATACTTCTTTTTTTCTTCTTCAGAATAAGAAGCGACATTGCGTTTGTCGATGCTCCAGTCAAAATCGTCGTGAGCGGTCTCCACTTTGGGCACACTCTTCGTTTCAGGTTGATTTGTTGTCGCTGTAGCTCCTTCAAGAACAGGAGTCTCCTGAAAATCAGCGTTTTGGTTAACAATATTGTTATCTGACATAATATATCCCGATGGTTTTATTTCGGGGGTGCAAAGATACGTTATTTCAGAAGAACCTGCACAGAAAGGCCGGGGTTAAAGCAGCTAATTATTTTGCTCTTTCAGCAATGCTTTTTGCAGCGATCCAACCACTGGTCCATGCATGCTGAAAATTGAATCCCCCGGTTATCCCGTCTACATCTATGATCTCTCCCGCAAAATAGAGCCCGGGAACCAGCCTGCTTTCCATCGTTTGCGGCTCCACTTCGGAAAGATCCACCCCACCGGCCGTCACAAACTCTTCTTTGAAAGTCGTTTTTCCTTCCACCTGCAGCTCATGTCCCGCAATTTTCTGCGCCAATCTGTTGAGCACCGCAGATGAGACTGATCCCCATCTCAGATCCGTGTCCACTCCGCTCTTCTCGCAGAGATATTCCCATAACCGCTGGGGAATTCCGAATTCGCGGCCGCCCGTTATTTTCCGGGCGGGATGCTGGTCTCTCAGTTCCATTAATTTTTCTCTTACCTGCTGTTCATTTTCGGTGAGGGTCCAGTTGACGATCACCTCAAACCGATATGCCAGCTCATGCAGGATTCTCGCGCCCATGGCACTTAGCTTCAGCACCGCCGGACCACTAAGGCCCCAATGGGTAATCAGAACCGGTCCCGATTCTTCGAGTTTCGTTCCCTTGATTTTTATTTTTACATCCGCAGCTATTCCCATTAAGCCGGTAATAGTATTGCCAGGCATATTGAATGTGAACAATGAGGGAACAGGCGACTGAACAGTATGCCCCATTCCCACTATCCATTCAAACATCGAAAGTTTGGGATACCCCCCGCAGGCTATGCAAACAAAGTCTGCCGTTTCTGTTGTTCCGTCGGCGAATGCAACCCTGAATTTGCCATTCGGCTTTTCAATAGGGCCATCTGCCGCGTGCTGTTTAACGCCGGTCTTATTTTCTTCCATATTATTTTCTCTCTTCTCAATGCTCCTCGCCTCCCGGTTCATCCTGATCTTTACGCCATACCTGTCCGATTCACGCAGCAGGCACTGAATGATCGTTTCCGAGCTGTTGGTTACCGGAAACATCCTGCCATCGGTTTCTGTTTTCAGCAACACATCACGTTCCTTAAACCAGCTGATCGTGTCTGTTGTAAAAAAATTATAAAAGGTCTTTTTTACAAAATGCCGGCCGCGGGGATATTTCTTTATCATTTCCGCAATGTCGAAACAGGCATGCGTCACATTGCACCGCCCCCCGCCGGAAATTCTGACTTTTGACAGCAGTTTGCTTGATTTCTCAACAATAACCACGTCAAGCCCGGGATTGATGCGCGCAGCATTCGCCGCACAAAAAAAACCCGCGGCACCTCCTCCTACTACCAGTAATCGCATGATGCGAATATAATCGAGGGAAGCATCAAAAATTCCAGGAGAAGCCGGGAAAGACAAAATAATAAATGCTCCACCAATTATTGTTATTTGCCAGGTAAAACCGGAAATCTCCCTGATAATGCACCGTTTCACCATCGTCCGTCACAGCATCATACTTCGCTGCCCCTTCCACATATCCATCACCGCATTGTTTGTCTTCGTCCCAGTTGAAAATTATTTTTTTGATGGAATACTCATGATTACAAAATGAATGGTAGGAATCAAACAGATCATTTATTCGCTTAACGATGCTTTCCCGTGTAAATGTCCGGGTATCGGGATGTACAAACTGCATATCAAGCTCCCAGCTGTACTCATTAATTTTCCGTTGAACCCACTGGGTAATAAATTCAATGGCGCGGTTCCGGATATCCATCTCATGATTTGGATGAAATTCCTCGTAGCAGAAATGATGGATGAACCCCGGCATATCGATGTCTTCCATTTCAAATGCAAAGAATTCCTCCGTAATGAACCGGTAAATAATACGGCTGTCGTAGTCACCAAGCACGTCCAGCTCGAGTTGATGACTATGCATAGCCTTCAATATCTTTTTTAATTCTTTGCCGAGCTGTTTGTCGCCAAGCTTGTCCGCATATATAAAAGGCAGGCGCCCTATCTTCTCGTAAATAGTGACACGCTTTTTCGGCTGTCTGAACTTCTGCTCAAATTCATACACCGATTTCAGGAACTCATTTACTACTACGGGTGGCAGCTCCTGGCTGCCGGTTGCGCATTCGGCGCCGAACTCCGCTTTCAGTTTCATTATCAGCAGTTCGTTCTCTACCCGCAGATCAAATTTTGGCTCTTCTTCGTTAAGAGTGATAGCATTTTTCTTCATGGTCAATGATTTTATGTGAAACTAAAAAACCACCCTGCCGGAGCAAGGTGGTTTTCACCATAAAATCACCGTTTTTTTAGTAGTACGAGCAGTTTAAAAACTCATTGGATTTCTCCACTCTTTCCACTTCCTCGAAGGAGGAGAGTATATCGGCTTTATTTTTTTTAACGCAAATAGTATGTTCGTAATGCGCGGAAACTTTCCCGTCTTTGGTTCTCACTGTCCAGCCATCCACATCGTACCATACTTCCTTCACGCCCAGGTTCACCATCGGCTCTATGGCGATCACCATATTTTCATGCATTTTCGCCCCGCTTCCTCTTTTTCCAAAATTCGGCACCTGCGGATCTTCATGTAGTTTTCTGCCCAGGCCATGGCCTACGAGCTCCCGCACCACGCCATATTTATTCTGCTTTTCGGCATATTCCTGCACTGCAAAAGCTATATCTCCTACGCGATTGCCCGAAACTGCTTTTTCAATGCCGCGGTATAAAGATTCTTTTGTAATCTTCATCAGCTTCAGTACTTCTTCGCCTGGATTTCCGATAGCGAATGTATAAGCACTGTCGCCGTGAAAACCATGCTTGCAGGCGCCGATATCGACCGAAATCATATCATTTTCCTTCAATTCAATATGGCTGGGAAAGCCGTGCACCACTGCATCGTTCACAGAAAGGCAGGTCGCATAGGGATACCCGTTATAATTCTTGAAAGAAGGAACCGCCCCGTTGTCCCGGATAAATTCATCGGCAATTTTGTCGAGTGCGGCAGTAGTTACACCCGGCCGGATGTGCCTGGCCACCTCCGCTATGGTTTTTCCAACCAGCAGGGCGCTTTCCCGCATCAATTCAATTTCCTGTGGCGTCTTGTAGTGAATCATTTAATTAATTCCTTCCGTTAATTCATGAATGATAAAAAACCCGACTGTCAGGTCAGGTTTAAAAAATTTAAAACTTAAAAGTCGAACTGAAAACTTATGTTTTATCTATTGAACGTTTAAGTCTTTGTTCTGGCTTGAATTATATCGACGCCGGGGAGACCGATTGCCTGCCCTGTAATCTGCCGCTTTTCATCAGGCCATCATATTGGCGCATCAGCAGCTGTGTTTCAATTTGCTGCAGGGTGTCCAGTATTACGCCCACCATGATGAGCAGTGAAGTTCCTCCGAAGAACGAAGAGAACGAAGGCTGAACGCCCAGTCTCTGCGCAAAGCCGGGAAGGATACCCACTATCGCCAGCAATACAGCTCCGGGAAGGGTAATCTTATCCATCACTGCACCGATATAGTCAGCTGTCGGCTGGCCCGGTTTAACGCCGGGTATAAACCCGTTATTTCTTTTCAGATCATCTGCAATCTGCTTCGGATTAAAGATCAGGGCGGTATACAGGAACGTAAAGCCGATCACCATCAGTCCGTAAATGATCATATACCAGTGATTGCTATGATCGCCGAATACTTTTGCAAGGCCTTTTGTAGAATCAAAATTAGCCAGTAGCGTAGGCAGGAACATAATTGCCTGGGCGAAGATAATCGGCATTACACCGGAACTGTTCACCTTCATCGGCAGAAATTGTCTTGCGCCGCCGAACTGCCTGTTACCTACAATCTGCTTGGCGTACTGAACCGGAATTTTCCTTACACCCTGGATCAATACGATCAGGCCAATGATAATCGCCACCAGTATGGCTATCTCGATCACAAAGATCAGCAGTCCGCCGCCGCCTGTAGGGATTTTCGCCTGCCATTCCTGCCAGAACGATTGTGGCAGACGGGCAAGGATACCCACCATGATAATGACGGACGCACCATTTCCTAATCCCTTATCGGTCATCTTTTCACCGAGCCACATCACGAATAATGTACCGGCAGTAAGGATGATGGTGGTCGACAGCCAGAAGAAAGAAGAATAACCGGGCAAAATCGCTTCGCGATAGCCGGGACTATTCAAATACTGAACGTACGCGCTGGCCTGTAATAGCGACACCGCCACCGTCAGGTATCTTGTATACTGATTAATTTTTTTCCTGCCGCTCTCCCCTTCTTTCTGCAATTTCTGAAACGGGGGATAAAGAATGGTCATCAGCTGCATGAAGATAGATGCAGAGATATAGGGCATGATACCTAATGCAAGAATGGACGCCTGTGAAAAGGCGCCTCCCGCAAACGCGTCGATCAGGCCCAGAATACCTCCCGTCGATGCTGATGGATTTATTTTCGTAGGATCAATACCTGGCAGCACGATGTGCGTACCCAGACGATATATCGCGAGAAGCCCGAGCGTCACGAGAATTTTGTTTCTCAGTTCCTCTATGCTCCAGATATTTTTGAGTGTATTAATGAATTTTTTCACTGGTCGCAAAAAATTTATAGCCGGCTAAGTTACAGAAAATTATTTCTTCAGCAGTTCAACGCCTCCGCCTGCGCTTTCAATAGCAGACTTTGCTTTCTCACTGACTGCATCCACCTTGAAAGTAAGTTTGGCTTTCAGTTCGCCATTACCCAAAACTTTTACCTTGTCGGTCCGGTTGATCAGACCATGTGTATATAATGTTTCGGCGTCGAATTCGGTGAAGCCGTATTTTTCAGCGAGCTGTTCGATCTGGCCAAGGTTGAAAACTTTATATTCAACACGGTTGATATTCTTGAAGCCTCTTTTAGGTAAACGGCGCTGGATGGGCATCTGGCCACCTTCGTGTGCATTTTTTCTCTGGTAACCGGCGCGGCTCTGTCCGCCCTTATTACCTTTTGTGGAAGTGCCGCCTTTACCGGATGCTTCACCGCGCCCGAGGCGTGTTTTCGGTTTGTGTGTAGCGCCTTTGCCGGGCCTTAATTCATGTAAGTTCATTGTAATTTGATTTAACTCAGCGGGAAATCGTCCCTCGCATTTATAAAACTAAAAAGTAGAAAAGTTAAAACTTAAAAATGGAGATCTCTCCTTTTAAGTTTTCAGCTTTAACTTTTAACTTAATTCCTTCACTTCTATCAGGTGGGTCACCTTGGTTATCATACCCAGGATCTGCGGAGTTGCTTCTACCTCCTTGCTGGCATTCATCCTGTTCAGGCCAAGTGCCTTAAGAGTCAGTTTCTGACGCTCCGGTCTGTCGATAGCGCTTTTTACCTGGGTGATCTTGATCTTTTTCATAATGAAAATTATTTCTGTACACGGTATTACCCGTTAAATACTTTTTTCAGGTTCAGGTTTCGTTGTTTTGCAACATTTACCGGTTCGCGCAAGGTAGCTAATGCCCTTACGGTGGCCTTCACCACGTTATGCGGATTGGCAGAGCCGAGAGATTTTGCAAGAACGTCGGTAACCCCTGCGCTTTCCAATACGGCGCGCATGCTGCCTCCTGCGATCACACCTGTACCGTGAGCGGCCGGTTTGATCAGCACTTTTGCAGCACCTTCCTTTGAAAGCTGATCGTGGGGAATAGTTCCGTGCATGATCGGAACCTTGATGAGGTTCTTCTTTGCATCTTCGATACCCTTGGTGATCGCTTCCTGCACTTCTTTCGCCTTACCCAATCCATGGCCAACGATACCGTTTTCATTTCCCACTACCACGAGAGCAGAAAAACTGAATGCACGTCCGCCCTTGGTGGTTTTCACCACGCGGTTGATCGCCACCACTTTTTCTTTTAATTCAAGTTCTCCGGGTTTAACCTTGTTTACGTTAACTTTTGACATTTCTTATTTGAATTAGCATCCAGCCTGGCTGGAAAGGATTTAATAATTAGAATGCAAGCCCGCCCTCTCTCGCTCCTTCAGCAACACTCTTCACGCGGCCATGATACAAATTGCCACCACGGTCGAAGACGACAGTTTTGATACCGAGTTCACCGGCCTTTCTTGCCACAGCAGCGCCAACAAGTTTTGATTTTTCAACCCTTGTCACTTTCTGCGCGGCGATGTCCTTGTCTCTTGATGAAGCAGATGCAAGCGTCACACCCTTTTCGTCATCGATCAGCTGCACATATATGTCACTATTGCTCCTGAACACAGAAAACCTTGGCTTCTCAGCGGTGCCGGAGACTTTTTTCCGGATGCTGTAGCGAATTTTTTGTCTTCTTTCAAGTTTAGTAGCCATTACTATTTATATTAATTTTTTAAAATTCTCTCTGCTTATTTACCAGCAGCCTTACCCGCTTTACGGCGAACCGTTTCACCAATATAACGCACACCTTTTCCTTTGTACGGTTCAGGTTTTCTCAGCCCGCGCAGTTTGGCGGCCACCTGTCCGATCAGTTGCTTGTCGATACCTTCGAGATATATTTTGGGATTGTCCCCTTTTTCCTGTCCTGTTTTAACAGAAAGCTCCTTCGGTACTTCGAAAACAATATTGTGGGAAAAACCCAGGGACAGATCGAGAAGGTTACCCTGGTTGGATGCTTTGAAACCCACGCCCACCAGTTCAAGGTTTTTCTTGAATCCTTCTGTAACGCCCTTCACCATATTACCTACGAGCGAGCGGTATAAACCGTGCAGTGCGCGATGACGGATCTGGTCTGTTGGTCTTGAGAACAATACCTGGCCATCTTTCAATTCGACAGTAATATCCCTGTCGATTTCCTGCTTCAGTTCACCTTTCGGACCTTTCACGGTAAGCGTATTATCCTTGCCCACAGAAACGGTCACTCCTGATGGAACGGTTACCGGTTGTTTTCCTATACGAGACATAGTCTTGCTTGTTTAAATTATCGTTATCAATAGATATAGCAAAGCACTTCCCCACCTACGTTCTGGCTCTTCGCCTGCTTATCGGTCATTACGCCTTTTGATGTGCTGAGTATTGCAACACCCAAACCGCTCTTCACGCGTTTGAATTCTGCAGGGCTCGCATACTGACGCAGGCCCGGACGGCTGATCCTTTCGAGCGAGCGGATTGCGGGCTCTTTCGATTGCGGATCATATTTCAACGCGATCTTGATCACACCCTGTTTGTTGT
>JBGAJL010000005.1:0-84191 GCA_044224935.1 Flavitalea sp. | reverse complement strand
GTGTTCGGCAAAAAATAACGAATCGGAGTTGAGCGGTTTCTTAAACAGCCTCGGGGCAACTGAAATAAATGTTCAGCGCGCAGAAACAAGCTGGTGGTTAGGTACCTATGATAAAGAACAGACACTGAAGGCTGAAGAGGCTCTATCTCATTAGAAAAACTTATGTAACGCAAATGAAAAAATTATCGGTCATAACTGTTGTTGCGCTCTCTATCGCTATATGGGGATGTTCGGGAATTCAAAGAAAACCGAGCAGGGTTTATATGCCTGATATGGCTTACAGCAGGGCTTATGAAACCTATGCGTCGACCGCGAACCTCGATTCTCTCGGCATTCATTACGATAAGAAACCGGTTCCCGGCACTATTATGAGAGGAGATTTTCTTCCCTTCCCACTGGGCCAGGACAAACCCGGCGATACAACTAACTATATCCTCGCAAAACAGGTTCCGAATCCTGTGCAGGCACTCGATTCGGTGAAGATGAAGGAAGCGGAACGCTTGTACCTGGTAAATTGCGGTATCTGTCATGGTATGAAACTCGATGGCAACGGCCCGCTGTACAATGGAGGCAACGGCCCTTTTGCTGCGGCGCCTAAAAACCTCGTGGGAGATGCCGCGGTGCTGGCAATGCCCGATGGACAGATGTTTTATTCGATCAGCTATGGTAAGGGCCAGATGGGAGCTTACGCACCCCAGCTCAGCACCACACAGCGGTGGATGGTGATCCACTATATCAAAGCAAAGCAGGCCGAAGCTAAGGGAGGGTCCGCAACTGCCGGCAGCAGCGCCGACTCAGCCTCTTCTGCAAAGCCCGCAGCAGGAGCTGCAAAGGATTCGGCAGCAACGGCAAAAAAGAAATAAAAACACGGCCCCTGCGCCGGATGCCGGATTCCGGCGAAAGCGGCAGGACCGGTTGAACAGATAAAATATTTATTAACTCGGCCGGCTTTCAGCAAATGAAAGACGGTGATGAAGAAATATCAAGCATGGCAAGCAAAGAATTTTTTGAGATCTCCAAACGGTATAAGAACTGGTCATACGGTTTGATCGGGGTGGGCATACTATCGCTGATAGTGGGCTACCTGATGTATGGAGCGGCTGATGATGTGCATACCAAAACGCGTTTCTGGGGAGCGCTCCTGCAAAACAGCGTTTACTTTCTTCTGACAGCCAACGCCTGTATGTTCTTTATCTGCGCCACCACGCTTGCTTATGCCGGCTGGAACATCTCTTTTAACCGGGTAGCCGCTGCAATTGCCTCGGCGGTGCCGGTACTGGGCGTTATCACCCTGGTAATTCTGCTTGCCGTGGCCTATGGCGGTCATCATATGACTGAAATCTATCACTGGACCGATGCCGAAGCCGTAGCAAAAGATCCTATCCTCAACGGTAAGAAAGCATTCCTGAATCTTCCCTTCTTTACCGTATGGACCGTGCTGACCATCGGCTTATGGAGCGTGCTGGGCTATAAAATGCGCAGGCTCTCTGTTAGCACCGACAACAGCCCGATGAACGTGGAGCAGGGAAGAAAATATATCTGGAAAAGTACCGTATGGTCTTCCCTTTACATCGTGTGGTTTGCACTTACCGTAATGTCTACCACCCCCTGGATGTGGCTGATGAGCATCGATGCGCATTGGTATTCAACGATGTACAGCTGGTACACCTTCGCGAGCACCTGGGTATCGGGCCTCTCATTGCTGCTGCTCTTCGTGGTATACCTGAAAAATAAAGGATACCTCGAATACACCAACCGTGAGCACGTTCACGATATTGGGAAGTTCATATTCGCATTTTGTATATTCTGGGCCTATCTCTGGTTTGCCCAGTTCATGCTTATCTGGTATGCCAATATCCCGGAAGAGACCGTTTATTTCAAGCCAAGACTCGATGGAACCTACAGCGGCATATTCTGGTTTATGTTTATCATTAATTTTGTAGCACCGCTGCTGATCCTGATGACCCGCAGGTCGAAACGTAACTACGCTACGATAACAATAATGTCCCTGATCCTCGTATTTGGTCACTGGCTGGATTTCTATCAGATGGTATTTGGAAGCGTAGCTTCGGACAAGGTTGTATTGAATTTATTTGATTTCGGAATTGCTCTTGGATTTGTGGGAATTATTATGGTGGTAACGGCAAGAACACTGAGCAAATACCCGATGGTTCAGGTGAACCATCCGTTTATCAAGGAAAGTATTATTCACCATACCTAAAACTATAGCTGAGAAGATCACCTGATTGTGTAAAAATTATTGAACGTCATGTCAACAACTGCAATTTTATTACTGGCAATACTGGGGCTCGGCTTCCTGATCACATTTCAGATCGCCAAGGCGAGTGAGTATGTAGCTGTGCTGAAAGGAGAAAAGAAATCATTTGAGCAAAGCAACAAGGTCAATGCATTTCTCCTCGTGGTTTTCCTGATACTCGGCCTCGTGGGAATCTTCTGGTGCCACGAACTCCTCTATCACAAAACCCTGCTGGTGTATCCTTCCGCTTCCGATCATGGTGAAAAGATCGACACGATGATGTTTATCACCATCGCACTCACCGGTATCGTATTCTTTATTACCCAGATACTCCTTTTCTGGTTCTCTTATAAATATCAATACACTGAAAAAAGGAAAGCGTATTTCTATCCGCACAATACCAACTGGGAAATTTTGTGGACCACCATTCCTGCCATCACGATGTGCGTGCTCGTGGGATTCGGTTTATATTACTGGTACAATATTACCGGCGACGCACCCAAAGACGCATTGCAGGTAGAAATAACAGGAAAACAATTCGGATGGATCTACCGTTACCCGGGCAAGGACAATGTATACGGAAAGAAATATTATAAGAACATCGACGAAACCAATGCCAACCAGCTTGGATTGATCTGGGACGATCCGTATACGCATGATGATATTGTTACGACAGAAGCCATGTATCTCGTGAAAGACGAACCGGTGAAAATAAACATCTTCTCCCGCGACGTGGTGCATGACGTGGGTCTTCCGCATTTCCGTATGAAACTGGACGCGGTACCCGGAATTCCGACAACCATGTATTTCACACCGAAATACACGACGGAAGAAATGAGAAAAATTACCAAAAATCCAAAATTCGAATATGAAATCGCCTGCGATCAGCTTTGCGGCAACGGTCACTATTCAATGAAGGGCGTGGTAAAAGTGGTTACAAAGGCTGAATTTATTCTGTGGAGAGCGAAACAGAAGCCTAACTACTACACCGCTTTCCCCGATAAAGATCCGACAGCAGCAAAATCAGTAGCAGAAACAACTCAAAAATAAATTAGTTATCATGAGCAACGAAGCAGCAATGCATGGTCACCCGGAAGTAGTCACAACTCATGATGCTCATCACGACGAGCACCATGTGCATCATCATAAAGAAACATTCATTACCAAATACGTTTTCAGCCAGGATCATAAAACGATCGCAAAACAGTTCCTGATCACAGGCATGGCCTGGGCAGTAATCGGAGGCTTGATGTCGGTACTTTTCCGTCTGCAACTCGGTTATCCGGATACGAGCTTCCCCATCCTGGAAGATCTGCTCGGCAAATGGGCCAAAGGCGGAAAGATAACGGCCGAAGCATATTATGCGTTAACAACGATGCACGGAACCGTGCTCGTGTTCTTTGTGTTGACAGGTGGGTTGAGCGGAACATTTGCCAACTTCTTAATTCCTTTGCAGATCGGCGCGAGAGACATGGCTTCACCGTTTCTTAATATGCTTTCATACTGGTTCTTCTTCATAGCAAGCGTGGTGATGCTCTCTTCCCTGTTCGTGCAAACCGGACCTTTTGCCGGCGGATGGACGGCCTACCCGCCGTTAAGTGCGCTTGGCGATGCTTCACCGGGATCGAAAACGGGCGTGGACCTCTGGCTCACGGCAATGGCGCTCTTCGTGGTGTCGTCACTGTTAGGGGGCCTGAATTATATTTCTACTATCCTGAACATGCGCACCAAAGGTATGAGCATGACAAGGCTGCCGCTTACCATCTGGGCACTGTTCTTCACTGCTGTGCTGGGTGTACTTTCTTTCCCCGTACTGCTTTCAGGATTTATCCTTTTATTGTTCGACCGTCATGCGGGAACGAGCTTCTATCTTTCCGATATTTATATTGCTGCCACACAGAAAGCATTACCTAACGAGGGCGGCAGTGCGATTCTGTACCAGCACTTGTTCTGGTTCCTGGGTCACCCCGAAGTATATATCATTATCCTGCCGGCGATGGGAATCGTTTCGGAGGTAATGAGCGTGAACGCACGTAAACCCATATTCGGGTATATGGCGATGGTGGGATCGCTGTTCGCTATCGCGATACTGGCCTTCCTCGTATGGGCGCACCACATGTTTGTAACCGGTATGAATCCGTTTCTCGGATCTGTATTCGTGTTGCTGACCCTGCTGATCGCCATTCCTTCCGCGATTAAAGTATTTAACTGGCTCACCACATTATGGAAAGGCAACCTGCGGTTTACGCCCGGCATGCTTTTCTGTATCGGCTTTGTGAGCCTGTTCATTTCCGGTGGTCTTACCGGTATCTTCCTCGGAAATTCAACACTCGATATTTCTTTACACGATACCTATTTCGTAATTGCCCACTTCCATATCGTGATGGGCGTGGCCGGGTTCTTCGGAATGTTCGCCGGTATTTACCACTGGTTCCCGAAAATGTATGGCCGTTATATGAACAATACGATGGCATACATCCATTTCTGGGTAACGCTGATCGGTTCATACCTGATCTTCTGGCCCATGCACTACGAAGGATTCGCGGGTATGCCCCGCCGTTACCTCGATTATTCAAACTGGGAATCGTTCCACCAGTTTGCCGAACTCAATAAATTCATTTCAACCGTGGCAATGGTAGTATTCGCGGTGCAGTTGATGTTTATATTTAATTTCTTCTATTCCATATTCAAGGGAAGAAAAGTAATGGTGAAAAATCCATGGAGTTCTACAACACTCGAATGGACCACACCGATACGCCCCGGACATGGCAACTGGCCCGGAGAGATTCCGGAAGTGCACAGATGGGCATACGACTATAGCAAAGATGGCAGGGAATATATCGCTCAAACTGAACCGGTTCTGCCTGATGAAAAGGCCCATTGAAAATGATGCGGTAGAGCCATCGACAAGTTCTTTTACATTGGCGAGCAAGATTCGCGATTACATGATGCTGATTAAATTCAGTCTCAGCTTCATGGTCGTCTTCTCGGCGGTAGTGAGCTATCTGCTTGCTCCGAAAGTGGTGCAGTACGACTGGTTGATGATTATCCTGCTTTTTGTTGCCGGGCTATTGGTAACAGGAAGTGCGAATGCGGTGAACCAGGTGGTGGAGAAAGATACCGATGCCCTGATGAAGCGTACAGCCAAAAGGCCCGTCGCTTCAGGAAGGATGAGCACTACCGAGGGATGGACATTCGCAATCGTAACAGGTATTGCAGGAGTATTTATCCTGGCGTATTTTTTCAACATCCTCTCTGCCTCCATAGCGGCGGCGAGTTGGTTCGTATATGCGTTCATGTACACACCGCTCAAGAGAGTCAGCGCCATATCGGTGCTGGTAGGTGCGGTTCCCGGGGCGCTGCCCTGTTTAATCGGTTGGGCCGCGGGACAGGATGAATTAAGCGCAGGCGGATGGATATTATTTGCGATACAGTTTTTCTGGCAGTTCCCCCATTTTTGGGCCATTGCCTGGATCGCACACAAGGATTATTCCAATGCAGGATTTAAGTTGATGCCCTCAACAGAAGGTCCTACAAAATATTCAGCCATGCAGGCGGTGATCTATTCGCTTGTGCTGGTGCCGGTAGGCGTGTTGCCCTACCTGGCGCGGATGAGTGGAATGCTGAGTTTCTGGATTGTGCTGGCGGCAAATATTTTCATGGTATGGCAATGCATAAGGCTCTACCGCGAGATGAATGTGCAGGCCGCAAGGCGCGTGATGTTTGGAAGCTATATTTATTTGGCAGTGGTGCTGCTGGCGCTGCTGGCAGACAAAACTGTTTAACGGGATAAAAGAATAAAAGTGATTGACGCAACAGTGAGTACACAACGAAAAAAAATTCATCCCCATAAGTTTACATTATGGGTGGCACTGGGTAGCATCGTTATGATGTTTGCCGGGCTTACCAGCGCGTTTATTGTGAAGGGGAGCCAGCCGAACTGGGCAACCGTGGAGATGCCGAAAGTGTTTTATTATTCCACCGCAGTGATCCTGCTGAGCAGCTTCACGGTACAGTTTGCCCTGAAATGCTTTAAGGAGCGCAACATGAAACAGTACAGGCGGCTGATCACGGTTACCGCTGTGCTGGGAGTGCTTTTCATCGCGTTGCAGCTCACGGGTTTCGAACAGCTCTGGAAAAGCGGTATCAACTTTAACGGATCAGGAGCCGGACAGTTTTTATATATCATTTTCGGGCTGCATGCGCTGCACGTATTGGGAGGCGTGATCGCATTGCTGGTGATGTTCATCAGGGCATACAGCCTGAGAATAAGAAGTTATAACCCGGTTTCTATTGAACTGGCAAGCACATACTGGCATTTTGTAGACCTCTTATGGGTTTACCTGTTTGTGTTTTTCATGTTCTCATTATAAAAATTTAAATTAATCCGCCTTCGCAGAAGCTTTAGCGGACAAGGGAACAAATAAAATAAATATGGCAACTCCAATAACGGCAAGTCCCAAATGGTGGGCGGGTGGCAGAAGCCCGTTCAACGTAGAATACGGAAAACTGATGATGTGGTACTTTTTAATGAGTGACGCATTTACATTTGGCGCCTTCCTTATTTCTTATGGCACGATCAGGTTCTCCAGCACCGCATGGCCCAACCCGAATGATGTATTCTCTTCGTTCCCTTTTATGGGCCATCATCACCTTCCGCTGGTTTTCGTGAGCCTGATGACCTTTATCCTCATCATGAGCTCCGTGACAATGGTGCTCGCCGTAGGAGCCGGTCATGAAAAAAATCGCGCAGCCGTTATTAAATGGATGTCATGGACGATTGTCGGCGGTATCGCTTTCTTAAGCTGCCAGGCCTGGGAATGGACACACCTGTATCACGAAGGCGCATGGTGGGGAAGAAACCCGTTTCCAAATTTCGACGGCACCCAGTCATCTACCAACTTTACTAATTTCTTTTTCACGATAACAGGGTTTCACGGATTCCACGTGTTTTCGGGCGTGATCATCAATATCATTATGCTGATTATGACCATAAAAGGAACTTTTGATAAAAGGGGACACTATTTAATGATTGAAAAAGCAGGGTTGTACTGGCACTTTGTGGACCTGGTCTGGGTTTTTGTATTCACCTGTTTTTATTTATTCTAATTTTTACCGAACTGATTAATAAACTATTGTATGGAGAATTTCGATCCGCATCTGGCAGCAGAACACGCACACGAAAAGCATAGCTTCGACACCAAGGCGATCTGGCGCACTTTCTGGATCCTGCTTATCATCACCTGCCTCGAGCTGATCGTGGGTATGTTCATAGCACCGCACTTTCCGCACGAAACCAAGATCTGGTTCAACATACTCTATATTATTTTTACCGCCGCCAAGGCCTTTTATATTATCGCCGAATTCATGCACCTCAGGCATGAAATCAAAAACCTGATTATGACGGTCGCCATCCCGGCACTGTTATTCGTCTGGTTTATCCTGGCCTTCCTTTGGGATGGAAGCTCCTTTAAGGCGCTTAACACCACGCTCGATCCCCACAAAAGGGAAGAACGGAAATTTGTTCCGCCTGCCCATCATAATGAGAATGAAGAGCCGCTGAAGTAGTACCTTTGCGCCACAATTATTGTGTGTGAGTAAAAAAGCATTACTGGCCCTTTGTGTAGTGGCGCTGCTACCAATTGTAAGCTATTTCATTGTAAAAAAAGCAAGTGAAAATGCAGTGACCATGCCTCCGCGTTTTTTTGCGGACAGCGTGGCCGAGAAGATCGAAAAAGGAAAGAAAGTATCGGATACCATCTGGCACCAGGTTTCGAATATTCATTTAATCAACCAGCTGGGCGACAGCGTTTCGCTGGATGATGTAAGGGGAAAGATTATTATTGCCGATTTCTTTTTCACCCGCTGCCCTTCCATCTGCCCCACGCTTACCAAAAACATGAAGGCCCTGCAGGACGCCATGAAGATGAAGGATTTCGGAAGAAAACTCGATACCAGCTTTGTGCAGTTTCTTTCTTTTTCTGTTGATCCCGAAAGAGATTCCGCAGAGGTATTAAAAAGATATGCCGATAAATACCGCGTAAACCACGATACCTGGTGGTTCCTCACCGGCCCCAAAAAAACAATCTATGATTTCGCGCTGAACGAACTGAAACTGGGATTGCAGGACGGCGAAGGCGTCGATTCGAATTTTATTCATACCAGCAAGTTTGTATTGCTCGACAGGCAGCGCGTGGTGCGCGGATATTATGATGGCCTGGACAGCGCGTCTCTTTCAAAACTGGCGGAAGACCTTACCCTGCTGATGCTGGAAAAAGATAAAAAGAAAAAAAGAAGGAGTATTTTTTAAACGTACGCACCCGAAAAGAAAAGTAGTATGCTGCAACCGGTACTGGAAAAGAACGATAAAAAAGCGAGGATACTGATATTTGCCGTCTCGTTTATTGTATTTGCGGCCGTGGTAGCATTGGGAAAATATAAAATTCCCATGACCGGTAAATTCGACGTGCACATTTTCGCGCGCATTAATGCGATTATCAATACAATTGTTTCGGTTTTATTGCTGATGGGGTTAATAGCCGTAAAAAGCAAAAAATTTATCCTGCATAAAAGAATTATGCTAAGCGCGATAGTATTGTCGGTATTGTTTCTGGTTTCCTATATCTGCCATCACCTGATGGCGGGGGATACGAAATTCGGCGGCGCCGGCGCTATCCGGTATTTGTATTTCTTTATTTTGATTACGCATATCCTGCTCGCAGCGATTATTCTTCCTTTTATTTTATTTACCGCTTACCGCGCATTGACAGCAGAATTTCCCCGGCATCGTGCACTGGCCCGCATCACCTGGCCTGTCTGGTTTTATGTGTCGGTATCGGGAGTGTTGGTGTATCTTTTTATCAGCCCCTATTATAGTTGAGCGAAATTATTTCTGTTTTCTTTGTTCGCGCAGTTGCGTTCTGCGCGGCTCTTTCACATTGATATAATCATAGGGGCAATGCCTGCATCCGTTCCCACAGCAATACCCGCGCTGCAATAGAAAGTGTTCGGTAAAAACCGTCAGGCCTTCCTCGTTGCTGTAGGATTCAGGCTCCTCGTCTTGCGGTTTCCTGTTCAACGATAATTTCTTTTAGTAGTTCATCTTTATCCGGCAAAACAGATGCCGGTAATTCAAACTGCAAATAATATATTTTATTGCTCCCGGAGATATCCAGGCTCTCGTAATGTGTTTTAATTTTTAATTCCTCACCAGCATCTTCGTTGGAATATACATCGTTCATATCTACGAGCAATGGTAGCCCATATAAGCCGATTACCGTTTTGGTGAAATGATACAGGTCGGGAGAGTCGGTCTTCAGGTGTATTTTACCACCGCATGAAAGAAACTGCTGATAAAGACGAAGAAAACGAGGATGGGTCAATCGCTTTTTTGCGCGCGACGTGCGTAACTGCGGATCGGGAAAAGTGATCCAGATCTCGTTTACTTCACCGGGATTGAAATACTGGTCGATCTTGTCGATCTGGCTGCGGATAAACGCTACATGGCTAAGCTGTTCAGCAAGCGCTTTTTTGGCGCCCACCCAGATGCGGTTTCCTTTCAGGTCTACCCCGATAAAATTTCTCTCTCTGTGCAGCCTTCCCAGTCCAACCGCATATTCGCCTTTGCCACACGCGAGCTCCAGCGTTATGGAATGGGGATTGTTGAAAAATCCGTTCCATTTTCCTTTCATACCGGCCGGATATTCCAGCACGTTGGAAAATGTTTTAATCGCAGCGAAGCGTTCCAGTTTCTTTTGGCCCATCGCGGCAAAAGTAAAGAGCCTTTGGCAAAACTGATTAAATTCGCAGCAAAAGCATTTCGATGAAATTATCTACGAAACTGATCCATGGCGGCATCGAACCTGACCCTTCTACCGGCGCGATTATGACACCTATATTCCAGACGTCTACTTTCGTGCAGGAAGCGCCTGGGAAAAACAAAGGATTTGAATATGCGCGTTCACAGAATCCCACCCGCACCGTGCTGGAAAAGGCGCTGGCTATCTGCGAAAATGCAAAATTCGGACTGAGTTTTGGCAGCGGTGTGGCAGCTACCGACGCGGTGATGAAATTATTACAGCCCGGCGATGAAGTAATCGCAGGAAATGATATGTACGGCGGCACTTACCGGTTGTTTACAAAAATATTCGAGCGTTTCGGCATCAGGTTTCATTTTATTGATATGACCGATACGGCTTCAATTGAAAAATATAGTAACGATAAAACAAAACTGATCTGGGTCGAAACACCGACAAATCCGTTGATGAATATTGTTGACATTGAAGCCGTAACAAAAATTGCAAAGGGCAGGAATAGTATTGTTGTCGTGGATAACACGTTTGCCTCACCCTACCTGCAGAACCCGTTGGATTTTGGTGCGGATATCGTGATGCATTCGGCTACAAAATATCTCGGCGGCCACAGCGATGTGATCCATGGCTGCCTGATGATGAATGACGAAAAGCTCCGCGAGCAATTATATTTTATCCAGAAAAGCTGCGGAGCCGTGCCCGGGCCCCAGGATTGCTTCCTCGTGTTGCGTGGCATGAAGACGCTTCACCTGCGGATGGAAAGACATTGTTATAACGGGGAAAAGATCGCTCATTTTTTAAGAAGCCACCCGGCAGTGGGCAAAGTATATTGGTGCGGGTTCGAAGACCACCCGGGATATGCAGTCGCGAAAAAGCAGATGCGCGGATTCGGGGGAATGATGAGCTTTACATTCAAAGATGACAATGTGGACACCGCGAAGAAATTTCTTTCCTCTACAAAAATATTTGCACTGGCCGAAAGTCTCGGTGGTGTGGAATCGTTAGTGAACCACCCGGCCAGCATGACGCATGCTTCCATTCCCCGGGAAGAAAGAATGAAGAACGGCCTGAGCGATTCGCTGATCCGGCTCAGCGTGGGAGTTGAAGATGCGGATGATCTGATTGAAGATCTGCGCCAGGCGATAAATGCGTTGTAACGTATGCTTCAATTAAAAGCTTTCCTCGACAGAAAGGTTGATGAATACAACCGGCCGGCGTTTATTGCCGAAGATCCGGTGAGTGTGCCGCATTTATTTTCGATGAAACAGGATATTGAGATCGCGGGTCTTTTTGCTGCAAGTTTTGCCTGGGGCAACAGGACAACAATCATCAGGAAATGCAGAGAGCTGATGGCACTGATGGATAATGCGCCATATGATTTTGTGACCCATCACCGTCCCAAAGACCTGCTGCGCTTCGAAGGTTTCTGTCACCGCACATTCAACACTACTGATCTCTTATATTTTATTTCTTTTTTAAGGCATCATTATAAAAAATTTGATTCGCTGGAAGATGCATTCGTATGCAAGAGTGCGGTGGGCGGGCATGAACCCGTGGAGCTTTACCTCAATTATTTCTATACGTATTTCTTTTCGTTAAAACATATTCCGGAACGAACCAGGAAACATGTTGCCGCGCCAATGAAAAACTCCGCGTGCAAACGGCTGAATATGTTTTTGCGGTGGATGGTGCGAAACGACAACCGGGGCGTTGATTTTGGCATCTGGAAAAAGATAAAACCTTCGGAACTGATCATTCCCCTCGATCTGCATGTGGCCCGCGTGGCTAAACGATTCGATCTCCTCAACCGGCCCTCCTCCGACTGGCAGAGCGCCCTCGGCCTCACCATGCACCTGCGAAAATTCGATCCGGCCGATCCTGCACGGTACGATTTTGCCCTGTTCGCCCTGGGCGTTATCGAACGCTTTTAATTTATTTACCTTTGAAAAAAATTTCAATATGCCAGGCTATGAACTTTTCGGTGACGAAGAAAGAAAAGAAGTAAATGAAGTATTGGAAACGGGTATCCTGATGCGTTACGGCTTTGATGCCATGCGCAAAGACAGGTGGAAATCCAAAGAGCTCGAGAAGATGATCACCGAAACATTCAAATGCGGCCATGCACAACTGGTTTGCAATGGCACCGCGGCCCTTACCACGGCGCTGGCTTCACTGGGCGTCGGGTACGGCGATGAAGTGATCATGCCTGCATTCACTTTTGTTGCCAGCTTCGAAGCCGTATTAAGCGTGGGCGCCGTTCCGGTGCTGGTAGATATCGACGAAACGCTTACCCTTGATCCTGCTGCGGTGGAGGCGGCCATCACACCCAAAACGAAATGCATCATGCCCGTACATATGTGCGGCAGTATGGCCGACCTGGATGCATTGCAGCGGATCTGTAAAAAAAATAACCTGCTCCTGCTCGAAGATGCCTGCCAGAGCATAGGAGCTTCTTACAAGGGAAAATACCTGGGGACAATCGGCGATGCCGGCTGTTTCTCATTCGATTTTGTAAAAACGATGACCTGTGCCGAAGGAGGCGCCGTAATGACCGGCAACGCTGATCTTTACGCGAAGTTTGACGGCTACAGCGATCACGGTCACGACCATAAAGGCGCTGACCGCGGAGCAGATCTTCACCCTTTTATCGGGTACAACTACCGGATCTCCGAACTGCATTCCGCTGTGGGGCTCGCGCAGATCCGCAAGCTCGACCGCGTTTTGTCGATTCAAAGAAAAAATCACCGCTACATCAAAGACCTGCTCTCGCAGGTGCCGGGAATTTCTTTCCGGTCCGTTCCCGATGAAAAAGGCGACAGCTGCACTTTCTTAAGCTGGTTCCTGCCTTCGGCCGAAGCGGCTCGCGCAGTGGTGGCAGAATTAAAATCAAAGAACGCCCTTGCAGGTAATTTCTACTGGTTCGACAACAACTGGCATTATATCCGCAAATGGGACCATCTCAAAAATGCCGGTACGCTGAACCATCTGTCACCGGAAATGAAAGAAAAAGTAATACATCACGCCACAAAGGATTTCAGCGCCAGTGACGCGGTAATGAACAGGTGTATTTCTACGTTGATCAATCTTTCCTGGAACGAGGAGCAGTTGAAACAGAAAGCGGAAGCTTTGGTAGCAGCCGCCCGGAAGGCCCTTGCCGTGAGGGAACCTGCTTAATCATTTTTTTTGCTTACGGATGGCGCCGGCAGCCATCACCCACACAAATCGGCCGTCACACAATAAGAAATTAAAAAAATCGTGTAGCAGGGGCTATTCAATTTTTTGTAGATTTACGGCCTGATTTTTGTGGAAAGGGCGGATTTTTTTAAGGTTTCCTTTCCAGGAGATTGGATCTCAGAAAGTTATGGCACTTAGTACGAGTTTACAGCAACGGTTACTCCAGAAGTTATCACCCCAGCAGATTCAGTTGATGAAACTGCTGCAGGTGCCTACTGCCAATCTCGAAGAGCGGATCAAGGAAGAACTGGAAGAAAATCCGGCGCTTGAACAATCGGAAGAAGACTTCGATGATTATGAAGAGAAAGATGAATTTGAATCCGCGGGTGATGAAGACGAATTTGAAACGGAGGGTTCGGAAGAAGAATACGACAACCTGGATCTGAGTGAATATGTGGCGGAAGACGACGGGGAAATTGCCGAATATAAAACGCGCGACGAGAATTATGGCGACTCGGACGAGAACAAAACCGTTCCCTACCGCGTGCAGACTTCTTTTCACGAGCATCTGCAGGAACAACTGGGTATGCTGAAGCTGGATGAAAAACAGCGCAGGATATCGGAACAGATCGTGGGCAGCATTGATGATGACGGGTATTTAAGAAGGGAAACAGCGGCGATAGTGGATGATCTTGCGTTCCGGCAGAATATCGAAAGCAATGAAGCGGAAGTGGAAGGCATTATTAAAATGATCCAGCAGTTCGACCCTCCGGGTGTGGCGGCGAGAAATCTCCAGGAATGCCTGTTGCTGCAGTTGGAAAGGTTGAAGGTGCAGCAAAAGGAAGTGCAGATGGCCATCGATGTGCTTTCCCAATATTTTGATGAATTTACCAAGAAGCATTACGACAAAATACAGCGTGGCTTGAACCTGACCGATGAAGAACTGAGAGACGTGATCAGCCAGATCATCCGGCTCAACCCCAAGCCGGGCGGTAATCACAGCGATATCAATAAAGCCGAGAGCTATGTAGTGCCCGACTTTTTCGTGTTCAATAACAGCGGCAAGCTCGAGCTCACCCTGAATTCAAAGAATGCTCCCGATCTGCGCATCAGCGAAGGTTACAGGGACATGCTTCGCGAATATGATAAAGGAAGTAAAAAGGATAGACGTCAGAAGGAGGCGGTGCTGTTCATCAAACAGAAGATAGATGCGGCAAAATGGTTTATCGATGCGATAAAGCAACGACAGCATACGCTCACGAGCGTAATGGAAACCATAATGGAATACCAGCATGAGTTTTTCCTGACCGGTGACGAAACCACGCTGCGGCCGATGATTTTGAAAGATATTGCCGAAAGAACGGCCCTCGATATATCCACGGTGAGCCGCGTGGCCAACAGCAAATTTGTACAAACAGAATTCGGAACATATCGTTTGAAATTCTTTTTCAGCGAGTCGCTCAGCACAGAAAGCGGCGAAGAGGTATCCACCCGCGAAGTGAAAAAAATACTCAGTAATTTTATCGAAGGCGAGAGCAAGAAAAAACCACTGAGTGATGAAAAGCTTACGGAGCTTTTACAGGAAAAAGGATATAATATTGCACGGCGCACCGTGGCCAAATACCGGGAACAGCTGAATATTCCTGTGGCCCGCCTGCGCAAAGAATTATAGTTGCAAAAGATAATAATGGACATTATTTTACCATCAGATCTTCGGGAAGAACGCTCGTGGCGTGCGGCAAGGATATTGGCAAATATTTTTTCTTATTTATTTCATCCCCTGTTTATTCCTTTATATATCACGGGCTTTTTATTATTTGTACACCCGTTGTTGTTTGCGGGCTATGAATACGTGGCAAAATTGAAACTGGTTGCAACGGTATTTGTCAATCTCACTTTATTTCCTGCCGTTACGGTGTTCCTGTGCTGGCGGTTGAAATTCATCAGCAGCCTGCACATGAATACGACCAGGGAAAGAATTATTCCACTTGCCGCAGCGATGATATTTTATTTCTGGTGCTGGTTTGTGCTGAGAAATTTTTCGGAAATACCTCTTCTGTTCAGGCAGTTTTTGCTGGGCAGTTTTATTACCCTCATTGCGGCCTGGATGGCCAATATCTATTTCAAGGTCAGCCTGCACGCACTGGCCATGGGCGGCATGGTTTGTTTTATGGCGCTTGTCGTATTTGGTGTGGAAGGCGGGAGCGGCGCTTACCTGGCTGTGGCCACGATTGTGGCGGGGCTGGTCTGCAGCGCAAGACTGATACTCGGCGCTCACCACACGGGCGATGTCTATACCGGGTTTGTACTGGGAGCCCTTTCCCAATGGGTTGCTTCGTGGATTAACTGAATTTTTCCCGTTTTTTCATCAGCGTTTGACCGTTAAAACGCCCAAAAATGTTAGTTTTTTTCTGCTAAATAAATTAGTGTTGAAAAGATATTTTTATCTACATTTGCTAAACAATTACTTTACCCATTAAATAATAAGCAATGTCAAATACTGAAAAATTCAAGGCGCTGAAGCTCACCATGGACAAGATCGACAAAGATTTTGGGAAGGGCAGCGTAATGATGATGAATGAAAGGAACCAGGATGCCCTGGAAGTGGTTTCAACGGGTTCTATTGGCCTGGATACAGCTCTTGGAATAGGCGGCCTTCCGCGTGGAAGGATCGTTGAAATATACGGACCTGAATCTTCAGGTAAAACAACGGTTGCCACGCACGTAATCGCCGAAGCGCAGAAAAAAGGCGGCATGTGCGCTATTATCGATGCCGAGCACGCATTCGACAGTACATACGCAAAGAAATTGGGCGTAGATGTCGATAATTTACTGATCTCGCAGCCCGACTATGGCGAACAGGGCCTGGAAATCGCCGACAGGCTGATCCTGTCCGGGGCCTTAGACGTAGTGGTGATCGATTCCGTAGCCGCCCTGGTACCGAAAGGAGAACTGGAAGGGGAGATGGGCGACAGCAAAATGGGCCTGCAGGCCAGGCTGATGTCGCAGGCATTGAGAAAGCTTACTGCAACGATCAGCAAAACCAACACGATCTGTATTTTTATTAACCAGCTGAGGGAAAAAATAGGCGTGATGTTTGGCAACCCCGAAACCACCACCGGTGGTAACGCGCTTAAATTCTATGCCTCCGTGCGACTGGATATCCGCAGAATGACGCAGATCAAAGATGGCGACGAAGCTGTCGGTAACCGGGTTAAGGTGAAAGTGGTAAAGAATAAAGTGGCGCCTCCGTTCAGGAGCGCGGAATTTGATATTGTGTTTGGAGAAGGTATTTCTAAAATGGGTGAGATCATCGATATGGGGGTTGAACTGAATATTATTCAGAAAAGCGGAAGCTGGTTCAGCTACAACGGCGATAAATTGGGACAGGGAAGAGAAACAGTGAAGGACCTGCTTCGCGACAATCCTGAATTGTCTGCCGATATCGAAGGAAAGATCAGGGAGAAATTAAAAGAATTGCAGAACGCATAAAAGGTATGATGGGTTAGTAAGTTCAGGGAGCCTCCGTTTGGGGGCTCTTTGTTTTGGAAGCGCTTCTATATATTTCACATCCTCAGCCCCACGAAAGCAGCGCTACTTTCTTAAATACCAGGTCTGCTGTACAAAACCTGAATCATTCTCAATGTTGGAGAAAAGGACCAGGTCGCGGGAATTAACTTTCTGAACATCGAAACTGGCACTGGTGCTGTCGGCAGGAAAAAGTAAAGTCAGCTGCCTGCCGTTCAGCTCCCAGGTTCCGGAATACGACAACTCAATGATGGCTGAAAATGTCCGGTCGGCATTTAACTGGAGATAGCTGCCGCCATCAAAACCCTGGAAAAAAGTAGAGTCGCGTCCATAAACCTCTTTGAGATAATTAATCTGCAGAAAAGTCCATTTACCCGTGATCTTCGCCCCGATATTTTCCTTTTTGCAGCCTGCAAGGAAAACAATTGCCAGCAGGGCAGCAATAACAGAAACAGCGGGAAGCATCTTACGCATAAAAACAAAGATAAAGCTTAAAGTCTGAGGGAAATGTTATAACCCGGCTGTCACTGCTGGTTTACCCTATGACATTTTCTGCATAAATCGCGATGCCATGACAGCAGCGGATGGTTTATCTTTAGCGTATAGCCATGAGAAAGTTTTCAGCCCTCCTGCCGACATTACTCTGCGCCATACTTATCGGCGCTATTTTTATTTGCGCGCAGAAGGATAACTATGTTCATAAGATGCTGCTGCAAAACTTTCATGATTTTACCTCCCCCTCAAAAAACTGGATCATCGCGGGCGGGGTAAGAGCCGATCCCACTAAAGCTCACGACCTGCAACCCCTGGCAGGAACCGGCGTGCTGCTGAACAATTTTTCGGGGGGCAATCCTGCGAGCCTCGTCTCCAAAGAGAAATTCGGGGACCTGGAAATTGAGCTCGACTTTCTGCTCGCAAAAAATACCGGCACGGGCATCTATCTCGAAGGAAGATACGAACTGCAATTGACGGATAGCTGGATGCAGCTCTCCCCCACCTATGCCGACGCGGGAGGCATCGATGCAAGACAGAACCAGCAGGGTAATAAATATGAAGGCGCTCCTCCTGTGATGAATGTTGCAAAAGCGCCCGGCCTCTGGCAACACCTGCATATTTTTTTCAGGGCGCCACGGTTCAGCAGCAGCGGCAACAAAATAAAAAATGCATATTTTGATAAAGTATACCTGAATGGTGTGCTGGTGCAGCAGAATGTATTTGTTGCAGGCCCCACTTCTACTGCAATGTTCCAGGATGAAAAACCTGCCGGCCCGTTTATTTTACAGGGTGACCAGGGGCCCGCTGCTTTCAGAAATATTTATTACCGGCAGCTGCCGCCTCTCAAAGACAGCACGGTAACACCGCAGCAGCAAGGCGAAAATGAAACGAAAAACCCGATCGTGGTTGAGCCTGCCGGTAAACCGTATATGCTGCGCAGCTTCATGAATTTCGGTGATAAAAAACTGACGCATATCATTTCCTTTGGCTATCCTTCCGCGGTTAATTTTTCGTATGATATGCAGACCGGTTCCCTGTTCCGTGTTTGGCGGGGAAATTATCTCGACGTCACCCGGATGTGGTTAGAAAGAGGAGAGGAGCAGCTTGCCGTTCCACTCGGCGCCGTTGTCGATCTTACGGATGCTCCTGCGATAGCGACGCTAAATAATGATAAAGCAGCGTGGCCCGACTCAGTTGCTTTTGACAGCCTGCAACATCACGGGTACCTGCTGGATAAAAAAAGAAACCCGCTCTTCACTTATACGATTAATGGAATTAACGTGAGCGACAGCATCGCATTAAGAGAGGATGGACAGGGGTTAATAAGAAAAATCATCGCCACCGGTATCTCCGGAAATAATTATATCCGGCTGGCCTCGGCAAATAAAATTGAAGAAATCAGCGACCATTTATTTGCCGTTGGCGACCGGTCTTATTATATCCACACGATGGAAAACGTGAGGATAAGAGAGATAGACGGTGTGCAGGAGCTGATCATGAAAATCGGGAATAATATTCCCTGCATTTATTCAATCGTCTGGTAAGTGAATCACATGGCAACGATAATAAAAAATAAATTTCATGGACAATACCCCGGCAGGGTGAATCGTGTCGTATATAATTATCCGTTCTTTATTTTATTGTTGCTGACGCAGCTATGCGGTGTTGCACAGGATAACACCGACACTGCACGCGTGCAGCGGGAAAGTGATTTTTATAAAATAACTTCCGTACCTGTACCTGCGGGTATCCAGCTGGAGGTGGGCGGAATGACATTCCTGCCGAATGATGCGCTGGCTGTCTGCACACGTCATGGCGAAGTGTGGTTGATCAGCAACCCGTATATGAAAAACGGAGCAAAGCCCGTGTATAAATTATTTGCGAGTGGCCTGCATGAGCCGTTGGGGATAAATTATATCGACGGGGAAATATATGTGGTACAGCGTTCGGAATTAACGCGCCTGCGCGATATCGATGGAGATGGGGAAGCAGATGAATACAAAACCATTTATTCCTGGCCGCTTTCCGGAAATTATCATGAATATGCTTATGGTCCCGTAAAAGATAAGGAAGGAAATTTAATCGTTACGCTGAATCTTGGATGGACGGGCGTGGAAGAAAGCTTGTCACGCTGGCATGGCTGGATGCTGAAGATTACGAAAGATGGAATAATGCATCCCTATGCCACGGGGCTGCGCTCTCCCGCAGCGTTTACGGTGTTAAACAACGGGTCGATCTTTTATGCAGAAAACCAGGGTGGCTGGGTCGGTTCGGGACATATTACTGAAATAAAAGAAGGCGATTTTCTCGGTCATCCCGAGGGCCTGCGCTGGGCGGGACTGCCGGGCTCGCCCGTAAAATTGCGGATGAAGGATATTCCTGATATTGGTGAACCGAAATATGATGTGGCTAAAAAAGTTCCGGGGTTAAAAAGTGCTTCTGTATGGTTCCCGCAATCTATACTGGGCATCTCCACTTCCGGCATTCTCGAATATGATGATAAAGGAAAGATGGGCCCCTTTAAAGGACAATTATTTGTTGGGGATCAGGGGCAGAGTAAAATCATGCGGGTGGCGCTGGAAAATTGTAAGGGTGTTTACCAGGGTGTTGCGTTTCCTTTTCGTGAGGGATTTAGCTCGGGCGTATTGCGTTTGAACTGGGGGTCCGATGGAAGCATGTTTGTAGGGATGACTAATCGTGGCTGGGGCTCTACTGGAACGGATCTTTTTGGTTTGCAAAGAGTGGAATGGTCCGGTAAAATTCCTTTTGAAATGAAAACGGTTAAGGCGATGCCCGATGGTTTTGAAATTGAGTTTACGCAACCTGTGAACGTAAAATATGCACGTGATGCAGGTTCTTATGCGGTAACAAGCTTTACGTATCATTACTGGCACACCTATGGGAGCCCGGTTATAAACCAGTCGAACCGGGTGATAAAAGCCATACAGGTTTCGCCGGATGCATTAAAAGTGCGGCTGGTGCTTGATAGTCTTAAGCTGGGATATATTCATGAAATAAAAGCAGGCGGAGTTCGCTCTGCGGAGAATTTTGCTTTGCTGCACGATTTCGGATATTATACGCTTAATATGATTCCGGATGGAGAGAAATTGGCGCTCACAAATGAAAACACCGTTGATAAAATGGCCGGGCATGAGCATGCTATGATGAACATGAGCGATGAAAAAACGGATATAAAGCCGGTGAGGTCCGTTTCAGGTAAGCATGTAACGGTACAGCCCGCGGACTGGACGAAATATGACCAGGAAATAATTATTACTCCCGCTCCCAATTTACATTACAGCACTGCATTATTAAATGTAAAAGCGGGCGCTAAAATAAAATTCACATTTAAAAATACCGACGATATGTTGCACAATGTTGTGTTCACCGTTCCCGGTGCAGCCGACGAAGTGGGTAGGATGGCGCTGAATCTGGGGTTGAAGGGGCAGCAGATGAGTTTTGTACCGGTTACACCGAAAGTATTATTTCATACTTTCCTGTTACAGCCGGGAAAATCGGAGACGATTTATTTTACTGCTCCGGAAGCCCCGGGCGATTATCCTTTTATTTGTTCATATCCCGGTCACTACCTCGCGATGCGGGGCATTATGAAAGTGGCAAAATAAATAGCGGTATATTTAAATTAACACGAATAAATCAGGCAATATGACTTTTGGCGTAAACAGTTTTCTTTTTCAGTCGCCGTTTACCACGAGCGGCATTTCATTATTTCCTATGTTCCGGGAATGGGGCTTCGATTCAGTGGAGATCGCGTTGGAAAATGCGGAGGACATTGATGCGCGGGCGGTGAAAGAGGCGCTCGATAAAAACGGGCTGGTATGCGCGTCGGCGTGTGCGGCGCTGGGCCCGGGTCGGGATCTGCGCGGAACAAAGCAGGAACAGCAAACCGCGCTGGATTATATGAAGAGTGTTATTGACACCCTGCCCGTTCTCGGCTGTCCGGTGCTGGCGGGCCCTTTATATTCAAGCGTGGGCCGGGCGGAAGTGGTAGAACCCGATGATTATAAAAAGCAATGGGAAACCGTGGTGGGCCATCTAAGAACGTTGTCCGAATATGCGCAGGGCCGCGGTGTGAAGCTGGCCATCGAGCCGCTTAATCGTTATGAAACGGATTTTATTAATACGGCGGAGCAGGCAGTAAAAATGATTGCGGACGTAAATCATCCGGCCCTGGTAATTCTTCTCGACAGTTACCACATGAATATTGAAGAAAAGGATCCGGCGGGGGCAATTTTGCTTGCGGGTGATAAGTTGGGGCATTTTCATGCGTGTGGTTGTGACCGCGGCGCTCCCGGTCGTGACCAGATCAACTGGCCGCGGATTGTTGCGGCCTTAAAACAGATCGATTATAACGGCAGCGTGGTTATTGAATCTTTTACCAGTGATGTGAAGGTAATTGCGAAAGCTGCGTCCATCTGGCGCCAGTTCGAGCCTTCCAAAGAAGCCATCGCGAAAGGTGGCCTGGAGTTTTTGAAGAAGGCATTTGGGTAGGAGATTCAGCGGTGGAATCCTTTTATCAACAATTCACAATAATTGTCCAATTTTTAGGCTGTATTGCTGTTTGATTTGCATACAAAAATATACAAAAGTTTCGTTTTAATGAAACTTTTGTATATTTGCTGTGTTAATGGCCGAAATGGATAAACGTTTTGAAATTGTGTTTTTAGAAGAGGTGCGGTTGTTTTTAAAAGGTTTGGAGAAAAAGCATTACGAAAAAATAATTTACAACATTCGTAAAGCTCAAAAAGAGACCGATCCTGAACTTTTCAAGAAACTAACTGATGATATCTGGGAGTTCAGAACCTTATATCAGGGTTTGCAATATCGGCTTCTTGCTTTTTGGGATAGAATTTCCGGGGTAGAAACATTAGTGATTTCTACTCATGGCTTTATTAAAAAGCGAAGTGACGTTCCAAAACAGGAAATTCACAAAGCAGCTCAAATCAGGATAAAATATTTTGAAGAAAGATTAAAGGGTAAAAAGAAATGAAAACATATACATTAGACGAGATACAAGATGAGCTCATCGGTAAAATCGGAACACCCGGACGTGACCTTTTTGAGTACGAACTTCAGATGGACCTGATTGGAAAAGCCATTAAGCATACCCGCCAGGAACGTAACCTGACTCAGGAAGAGTTGGGCAAACTGATTGGCGTTCAGAAAGCACAGATTTCAAGACTTGAAAACAATGCAGGGAATGTAACTATGGACACTCTATTGAGAGTGTTCACCGCATTAAAAGCAAAAGTGAAACTACAGGTAGAACTGTCCAATATAAACCTTAGCGTGGGATAATATTTCCTTTTTATTTTATTATGAATAGAGCCGGATACTGTTAATTTCTGTTTCTGCAGGTTCCATTAAAACATATCTCTTCACTTCATTAATCAGCATTTCATCCATTAACTGCACAATATTCCCGTAATTGCTCCCTTGGGATGGTTTGATTAATACAACCAGTTCTTTTGGATCACCGTATTTCTTTGCAATATTTTTTCGTACGTCGATAATCACTTTTCTGATTCCTTCGCTACCATAGTCGGTATATCTTATTGGAGAAGGATTTGCTCCCATGTAATAAGCTATTCTGTTTCCCCCCAGTAATATTATATTCAGGGTTTTACCTGCAGAAGTCGTATTGAGGTTGACGATTTCATCTTGTGGAAGGTTGAGTTTCATCGATTTTGGCTGCCGCATGGAAGCTGTAAAAATGAAAAAAGTAATGAGTAGAAACCCAAGATCAACCATCGGCGTAAGATCAACTCTTGTTGATAATTTTTTTTGGCGATGACCGGTTGCCTTCTGAGTGGAGACGTTTATTTCAGCCATATACGATTTTGGTATAAGATGATCCCGGGGTTGGATTCCACAAGCTGTTAAAGAAAAAGGCCAGGATAGAAATCCCGGCCGATTTAAAATCCAATATCCTATGAAAAACCGAAGTAGTATAAACGACAACCATGCCAAATCCAGAATGCAGTCTGGCAGCGGGTTTCATGAAATAGCACCTATAAAAACGCTCCCACGGCGGGATAGAAATTCCCAAAAAGCATTTGACCCGATACCTGTATCCAATTAATATGCGAAACACGCCCTTCAGTAAAAGGCGCTTTATTGAACCGGCGCATTGGTGCTCACCATCAGCCGGTTCCACGAATTGATGATAGCTATCGCTGAAATGATTTCGGCAATGGCCTGCGGACTGAAATATTTTTCGGCTTCCGCATAGGTCTTGTCGGAAATACCATGTTGGTGAATTAACGTCACTTCCTCGGTGAGCGCGAGAATCGCTTTTTCTTCTGCGGTATATAAATCCGTTTCTCTCCATGCATCAAGTAAAAATATCCGCTGCTGTGTTTCTCCGGCCTTCAACGCGTCCCTTGTATGCATATTCAGACAAAAAGCACAGGCATTTATTTGAGACGCCCTGATCTTGATCAGCTCTTTTTGTATGGGGGTTAATGCTGATTGTGATAGACTTCCTGAAAAACCCAACATGGCTTTGTAAACATGGGGTAGCTCCTTTGCAATGTTCACTCTTTCCTGCATGATATTATTTTTTAGTCTGTACAAAGCTATGTTGTTTTAATGCTTTCGGCCCCTCAGCAAGATATACTGTATTTCTTACGGAGGACTTACAAACAGCCCCGCACAATATTGACTGATTCTGTAAAATAATTGATAATTTCGATAAATTTTTGTAATTTAGTATGCAAGTATTTCACACTCCATCGGGCGAATTTAAGGAGGCAGAAATAGGCGTAGTACAGCCTGGTGAATTAACCAGATTGCTGGCCAGGCGCTTCGGTTTCGACTGGAAGAAAGAAGTGCAGTATGATATATATAAGATTTTTTTAAAGGAAGATGGACTGCTATTAGGCTTGATGTCGCTGGACATCGTAAAACCGGAGTTGAGGATCGAAATCAGGTTATTGGAATCTGCCAGCGAAAATATAGGCAAGGATAAAATATATGACCGGGTAGCGGGATGCCTGATAGCCTATGCTTGCAAACTGTCCTTCAAGTTCGGCTTTGGCGGGTTTGTATCCCTGGTTCCCAAAACAGAACTAATCTCCTATTACCAGCAGGCATACCATTTTTCTCCAATGGGCAGGCTCCTGGCAATAGAAGGAAACGAAGCATTTGAACTGATTGAAAAATATTTAGAAAACGAGTAATTATGAAGCAGGTAAACAAGAGGCAGCATAGCAAACGGGAATTAGCAGAGGCTAATGTGTTTCCGCATGGGCTATCTGAAAAAGAAAAGCAGGAAGCAGATAAGGAACTGCTGGCACTGCGCAGTGAGCAGTGGAATAACCGCAGCGCTAAAGATCAATTGCGGGATAGCCTGTTGCAGCTAAAATACCAGATGGAAGACGTTATCAATTCTTCCATCTTCAGGAATGACTTTCATTATGGTTATTTCCTTTCCTCTTATATCCGGCTGCTCCATAAAAGACAAAAAGAATTTGCGCAGGAAATTAGTGTTGACGAAACCCGTCTTAGCAGGATCATTAATCAAAAAGAAACACCCAACGATGAACTGTTTATAAGGCTGGAACTTCATTCCAAAAATATTATCCCGGCGCTGTACTGGTTCAGGTTGGCCGAAAAAGAAAAGGCTCATGAAATAAACACCGATCAGGAAAAACGAAGAAAGGAGAAGAAGTATGTACTGAAAACAATTTAAAATAAACGGTTAAACAGGCTAACGATGGACTGGAAAAAGTTGTTTTACAAAGCTAAACTATAACTACCCGTTAACAAACGGCGGAAGTGAATCGTGGTCTCAGGGGCCATTAAACTTCTGTATATGAAATCCTTTTACTTGTTTTCCTTATTGTCTTTCGTTTTACTTGCTTCTTCCTGTTCAAAAAAAGATTACTACTATCCCCCGGATGAATACGACTGGATGCGCAGCCATGAAAAAGGAACAGTGGCATATGTTGATAGTTACACAGGCAACTATATCGTATCTACCTACAACGGATATGCGGTCATTGAAAATTTCGATGGCATCTACCCGCATAAGTATGACGATGCATATGCACATTTCAGTAATCCCGGTACGCAAACCATTTATAACTACCACGGTAATTATTTCTCAACCGGCCGCGTCGTCGACTCGTGGCTTAGCTGGCAGGACGCATTATATTTGCTGGATGAACTGAGCTATTGACCGGTGAAAACCAAGTAAAGATTTTTGAAGCGGCTTAATAGATTATTTATAATTAAGTTGCAAAGGTAAACTTCAATAATTGGTAGCCGCAGTTCAAATATGGGAAGGAATAAAGAGGGGCGAGCTGGAATCACTCCGGCAACTGTACCTGCTTTATCACCAGGACATATTTGCGTATGGAAGGAAAATAACCCGCGATGAACAGTTAGTTGAAGATGCGCTTCAGGAAACATTTATATCTATCTGGAAATACCGTCTGTCTTCCGCGGTGCCGTCTTCCGTGCGGCATTATGTGCTGAAAATATTTCGAAATCAATTGCTTAGGATATTAAAAGAACGTTCGGCCACCAGTTATAACGATGAATCTCCCGATTTCGCCCTGGAAGTCAGCTTCGACGAACAAATTATCGAAGGCGAAGATACCGCCCGGCTATCGGCGCAGATCAACCAGGCGCTTCGAAAGCTCACCAACCGCCAGCGGGAAATCATTTACTACCGCTTTTATGAAAATCTTCCATTTGAAGAAATAGCCGGTATCATGAATATGCAGCCGCGCGCCACTTATAAACTGATGGCCCGCGCGCTGGGGGTGTTAAAAGAAACTTTCGACATGAGCCTGCCTGGCATCATGCTGGCGTTCCAGGTTATGCATCCGTTTTAGGCCACCCCAAAAAATAGTTCAAAATGATGGGGCACTTTTCGCTCCCCGTCTTCTCCTTACTAACTAACGAAATCAGCTTTTATGCTTGCAGTGGATAAATATGCGAACTGGTCGGTGGTTCAGCTCGTAACAGACGCCGGATTCATCGACTGGGTAAAATGCCCCGATCCGCAGAGCGACAGGTTCTGGCAGGAATATCTCCGGCGTTATCCCGCGCAGGCGGAAACCCTCGATAAGGCCAGAGCCATTGTCGGGAAGATGCAGTTCAAAGCCGAAAAAATGAGTGCGGAAAAAGCCGCCTCTTCATGGGATCATATAAAAAATAATCTTCCGGGAACGGCGGGCAGGAATAAATCGCCCCGGATAATATCCATCCGGAAATGGGCGGCAGCCGCGGCAGTAATTATTCTGGCCGGTGCGACTGCGATGACTTTGCTGACCCGGAAAAAATCAAATACCGGTATCGCCACGCATACCGTACAGCAAGAGAGGGTTCCCGCTAAGAATAACAAGCCGGTATTGACCCTCGCCGACGGAACTACTGTGGTTCTCGATTCAACCAACAGCGGCACCATATCAAAGCAGGGCGGCGTTACGGTTATCAACATGAACGGCCGGCTTGCATATAATAAAGAAGAAGTCTCCGCAAAAGAAATAATCTATAATACCATTACCACTCCAAAGGGCGGGCAATATGAATTGTTGCTGGCCGATGGTTCACGGGTATGGTTAAATGCTGAATCATCGCTGCGCTTTCCGACCGCGTTTATTGGCAAAGAGCGGATGGTGGAGCTTACCGGGGAAGGATATTTTGAAGTGAATGGAAGCGAGCATTATCCTTTTCTTGTAAAAAAAGGAAATACGATGATTACTGTGCTGGGCACGCGCTTTAACGTAAATGCATACGAGGATGAGCCCGCAATGAAAATAACCCTGCTGGGAGGAAAAGTAAAAGTGGAAAGGGGGGCGTCACAGGCGATTCTCGGGCCCGGAGAGCAGGCCGTGCTTACTAATCGCGAAGATAAGATCACCGTGTTGCCGGGCGCGGATATAGACCAGGCCGTGGCCTGGAAGAACGGTCGCTTTTTATTTAACAGTGCGGATATAGAAACGGTGATGCGCCAGGTAGCCAGATGGTATGATGTGGACATCGTTTATGAAAGCAGGATTACCGAAACCATCACGGGCTCGCTGCCGCGGCCGGAGAATGTTTCGCAGTTGCTGGGCATACTGGAAGCAGCAGGAAAAGTCAATTTCACTATAAATGGCAAACAAATTATTGTAAAGCGAAGATAATAACGACGAAGGCCGGAGTGCTGGAACACCCCGGCCCGATGAGTCGCTTTAAAAACTCTGTCAGGAATCTTTATTACTTAACTCAAGTGACCAAAATTATGCATTTAACTGCTCTTTGTAAAACCGGTGCGGTTAGTCTTCGAAGACGTCTCTCCGGTGTTAAAACCAAAACATTTCTGGTAATGAAGTTGACCACCATTCTTGTTCTGACCGTCTGTATGCAGGCAGGGGCTACCGGTTTTGGACAGCACATTTCTATTTCGGGACAGAATATGACCTTAAAAAAGGTATTCAGTGAAATCCAGAAGGAAAGTGGTTATTCATTTCTCTATTACGACCGGGATCTTGAAAATGCCCGGTCGGTAACGATCGATGTCAGGAACGCAAACCTGGTAGACGTGTTAAACCAGGTGTTTGCCGAACAGCCGCTTACTTACAGGATCATTGAAAAAACGGTTGTGATCAACGAAAGAACGGCGCGCACGAATATGGAAGGATCTTTTCTGCCGGTGGATATACGTGGAAGAGTAGTGAACGAAGAAGGAGAAGGTATTGCGGGCGTTGCCATTGAAGTAAAAGGAACGAAAAATGTTACGACGTCAGACAATGAAGGCCTTTTCCTGCTGAAGAATGTTCCCTCCAATTCTACCATCGTTTTTACGGGTATCAATATAGAAACGCGCGAAGTACGCGTGTTCAGGGCCAGCGATATTGCAATCGTTACACTTAAAAAGCGCATCTCCTTCCAGGATGAGATAGTCATTACAGTGAATACCGGTTATCAGTCCATATCGAAGGAAAGAAGCGCCGGCTCTTATGCAAAACCCAACATGGACATTGTGCAGAGCAGGTCTACCAGCATGAATATTTTACAAAGGCTTGATGGTTTGATACCGGGCTTAACGGTTAATAATACACCATTCACGAAAAATCCTTTTCTTATTCGCGGCCTGTCAACAATTGGGGTCGATGATGGCAGCAGTGACAGCTATGTAGGCACAAGCCCCAATCCCCTTTACGTGGTGGATGGCATTCCGATAGATGATGTTTCTTCCATTAATCCACAGGATGTTGCTGATATTACCGTTTTAAAAGACGCTACTGCAGCGTCTATCTGGGGTGCGAGGGCCACAAACGGGGTTATCGTTATCACCACTAAAAAAGGATCTGCAAATCAGAAATTAAAAGTGCAATACGATGGATTTATAAATTTCCAGGGACGCCCCGATCTAAGTTATATTCCCGTTTTAACCAGCAAGCAATTTATTCAAACAGCCAGAGAATTATTCAATGATACTACTGGCGGCGGATTATCTCAACCTGAATTATTTCCCTGGGAAACGATAAGTGCAGATATTGGTACTTCAGGCGTGGGTATCGCGCCACATGAAAGAATCCTTTATGATCAGTATCGCGGATTAATAACGGCAGATCAGGCAAATAAAAGCCTCGATAGTCTTGCCGGCATTAACAATTTGCAGCAGATCAGGGATCTGTTTTACAGGAACGCTTCGATAATGAATCACACCCTTTCTGTATCAGGAGGTGGTAGAGTGCATTCGTTCTACGGGTCGCTTGCCTATACGAATACAACATCTCCAAGACCCGGCGAAAAGAATAATACTTATAAGGTCAACCTGCGCCAGGATTTTAAAGTTAATCCCTGGCTGCAATTTTACCTGATCACGGATTTAACCAATACTATCATTTCAACAAAGAGAGAGCCTGCGATTGATAATCGTTTTTATCCTTACCAGTTATTCCGTGATAAGGACGGAGGTAATATCGCCGTGCCTTATGTTGGTAACTTCAGCGAAGAAGTACGCCTTGACGACGAAGCGCGTAGCAGGATTAATTTAAATTATGTTCCGCTAGACGAAGTGAATTATGGATATACCAAGAGAGATATTTTAATGAACCGGATCACTGGCGGCGCCAGAATAAATCTGTTTAAGGGCCTGCGTTTTGAAGGTGTATATGGTTACATTAAAGGTGCCAACAGAACCACCAGCTATGATGATGCTAAAAGTTATCTTGTAAGAAATGAGCTGCTTCAGTTTACAGTGGCTCCAACCGTTGGGTCTACGCCTGTTTATTACCTGCCAAACACAGGTGGAAGATATGCTACTTACAATATGAGCCAACGCAATTGGACAGTAAGGAATCAACTGATTTATGACAATAGCTGGAACAACCGCCTGCATCAACTGACAGTGCTTGCCGGACAGGAAGCGCAGGATCAGTTAAGCATAACTAATTCAGGTTTGGTAAGAGGATATAATGAAGAGCTGCAAACTTACGGATTCGTTGACTACAAATCACTCGCTACTGACGGCGTATCGGGTCCGGTATTGGAAAACAATTACGGACGGAGTCTTTTATATAATCGTGACGGCCCTTTTAGCCAGCTCGAATATGAAAGCCGGTTTACTTCCTATTATGCCAATGCGGGATATACATATAATAAAAAATATATCATAAACGGAAGCTGGCGCGTGGATAAAAGTAATTTATTCGGATTGGATAAGTCTGCACAGAACAGACCTGTATGGAGCGCTGGTGTAAAATGGATGCTGAGCAGTGAAGATTTCATGAAATCTATTTCCTGGTTGAACCTGCTTGCCTTAAGAGCAACCTATGGCATTACAGGCAATTCACCTACACCGGGTACAGCTTCTTCTTATGATGTAATGGCGGCGCAATCCAGTAATTTTCTGCCGGGAGGCCGTGGGCTTACCATTGCAACTGCAGCCAATCCAAGGCTTACATGGGAGAGAACACAAACGATGAACCTGGGAATTGATTTTGCAATACTCAAAAATCGTGTTAACGCGGCAATAGATGTGTACAATAAAAAAACTGACGATCTCCTCGGAAGTATGATTGTTAACGGCTTCACCGGTTATTCATCTATTATCGGAAATTTCGGAAGCCTGCGTAACCGGGGCATAGAATTCAGCATCAATTCATTAAATGTGCGATCGGGCAATTTCAGTTGGAGTACCATCCTGTCGCTTGCCTATAATAAAAATATCGTTACGCAGGTTAATACACCTACTGCCATCACTGATTCGTATACACAGATATACTCACAGTATGTAACAGGTTATCCGGCATTTTCAATTTTCGCATACAAATATGCAGGACTGGATGGTATGGGTGATCCGCAAATTTATTTGAAAGATAAATCCATTACTAAAACACCTTATGCTTCGCTGCCCTCAGATCTGGTTCATATGGGCACGTATCAGCCGGTATGGAGCGGTGGCCTTTCAAATATTTTCAGTTACAAGTCCTTTACATTAACGGCGAATACCGTATTTAACCTTGGCCATGTCATGCGTCGCGATGTGGGTCCGAACCAATACCTGGGCGGAACCTATTCCGGCCGGCTGATCCTTCATGGCGATATTCTCAGCTATAGCTCTCAGTCGGGCTTTACGGGTGGCCAGTTGCATCCCGATTTCCTGAACAGGTGGAAGCAGCCGGGCGATGAGAAAAAAACAAATGTTCCGGCATACGTTGCTAACCAATCAGAAAGCGACTCACGCCGGGATATTGAATATTATCGCAAAGCGGATATTAACGTGGTGAGCGCTTCTTACATTAAACTTCGTGACATTACACTCATGTACAACTTGCCGAAGTCATTATTGCAGCATATTAAAACGGAAGAGATCAGCTTCAGGATCCAGGTTTCGAACATCATGTTGTGGAAAGCAAATAAATATGGAATCGATCCTGAATTCCAGGATGCGTTCAACGGATCAAGGTCACCGGTTTCACCTTTCGCCGCTTACGACGATCCGATGGCCAATACACAGAGCTATCGTTTTGGACAGGGTACGGTAACGGTGGGGATGCATGTAAATTTCTAACAAACGTCAATGTCAATAAAGATGAAAAAAATAATTCAGCATAGCGGGGTGTTTATTTTAATCCTGTTATCAGTACTGACTTCCTCCTGCAAAAAGAGTTTTCTTGAAATTCTGCCGAAGGGAAAACTGATTGCGGGTGCAACAAATGATTATCAGCTCGCATTGGGCAATTTGGATCTCGTAAATATTAGTGCAGATGGCCAGATACCCATGGGCGATGAAGTGGCAGCAGTTGATCCTTATTTTACCGGTACAGACCTTCGGGCACAGCGTCTTTTTCGTTGGGATGATGTGATCTATCAACCCAGCCAGGATGCGCCGGAGCTTGAGGTTCCGATGAATAATATTTACCTGTTTAATAAAATAGTAAACGAGGTAATGAATTCTACCGGTGGCACCGAACAGGATAAAAAAACCATTCGTGCCCAGGCGATGGCCGGAAGAGCGTGGACCTATTTCCTGTTAATTAATTATTTTGGCAAACCGTATAACGCGGCATCTGCTGACACGGATCCCGGTTTCCCGATTGTTCTGGAGGCCAATGTTAACGAAACAAAATTTACAAGAGCGTCTGTAAAAGATGTATATGATTTTATAGTCGACGATCTTACGCAATCTTTACCTGATCTCCCTGTACAAACAACTCATCGCCTGCTGATGTCGAAAGCTGCGGGAGAAGGACTTTTGGGTAAGGTATATGCATTTATGGGTGCTTTTGATAAGGCTCTGCCGTTGCTGAGCAGTTGCATGGATGATATTACAACAGCCGCCATTCCTGTTAAGATGTATAATTATAATGTGGAATTTGCTCCGGGCGGCGCACTGTTACCTATTGGACTGTTTGGTGCAAACTTTCCAACCACGCCAAATAATTTGGAGAATATCTATTCCAAACAGACGTTTAGCTACTGGTCATTTTACGAAAATGAATTTGTAATCAGTCCGCAGACAGCCGCACTATATGAATCGTCTGATCTTCGACTGAAATTGTATTCAACCATGCCATTCCCTGCGGGAAATGCTTTGCCTGAAGGAATGTTGCGGAGAAATTCGCCAGCGGCAGTACAATACGGCGTTGTGGTGCCTGATATCTATTTGTTAATGGCCGAATGCAAGGCCCGGCTCAACGATCTTGAAGGGGCTACCACCGATCTGGAAGGATTTCGTGCAAACAGGATGCCTGCGGAAGATGCGGTAGTGCCGTCGTCTGTTACCTCCGATAAGGTTTCCCTGGTGAAATTTATTCTGGAAGAGCGCGTCAGGGAATTTGCGATGCTGGGCTTCCGCTGGTTCGATATGCGCAGGCTATCCGTAGATCCCGATTACAGTGCTACCGTTGGCACAACACACAATCTTTATGATGGAGACGGAAATATAACAGGAACTTACACCCTGAAACCCGAGCGCCTCGTAATGCGCTTTCCGCAGAAACTGATGAGCCAGAACCCGGGAATGGAAAATAATCCTTAATAATAAATTTAACAATAATGAAAAAGATAGCTTTTGCTTTCACGCTGATATTTCCCGCCCTGCTTTCCGTGCAGGCACAGCAGAAATTCACCATCGATGGAAAATTAACGGGCCTTAAAGAGCCGGCGAAAATAATGCTGTCGTATGGTTCCGGTGAACGTTTCATTGAGGACTCCGTTCTTTCCAAAGACGGCCGGTTTGTTTTCCGCGGTGAAATAGATGAACCGACGCAGGCCACCCTTGCGCTGAAATTGGTAAATGAAAAAAAGGATGATGCGATTCCTGCTTACATGCAGCCCAGAGACGAACAGGATTTTTATATTGAAGCAGGCAAAACAACGGTTAAGGGTACGAATACAATGGAGGACGCTGTTGTAAAAGGAGGAAAAACGCAAAAAGAATACCAGCAGCTAGAGGACCAGCTTAGGCCCCTGCAGGAAAAAATGGCCCCGCTGAGTAAAAAAATGCAACAGTATTTCCAGGAAAAAAATGAGACTGCCCAGAACGAACTGTTTCCGCAACTCCGGGCTATACGGCTGGACATGAATAAAGTGGAAGATGCATTTATCGCCCGGCACAACGATTCGTATGTCACGCTCGACATGATAAAAAGTAAAGCAGGAATTATTGACCCCAAGACTTTCGAACCGCTGTTTAATGGGCTGAGCCCCCGTATGCAGAATACGAAGGGCGGAAAGCAGCTTGCCGAAGCACTGGCCATTGCGAAGAAGGTAGACGTTGGACAGCCTGCCATTGCATTTACCCAGAATAATACAGAAGGGGTACCGGTGTCATTATCATCGCTGAAAGGAAAATATGTGCTTGTTGATTTTTGGGCAAGCTGGTGCGGACCCTGCCGCGCAGAGAACCCCAATGTTTTAAAAGCATATAATAAGTTCAAAGACAAAAATTTTGAAATTATTGGCGTTTCGCTCGATAGCAGTAAAGATCCCTGGGTTAAAGCCATTGAAAAGGATGGGCTGCCATGGATTCATGTAAGTGATCTCCAGGGATGGAAAAATGCTGTTGCGGTTGAATATGGCGTCCGCGCCGTACCACAGAATTTTTTATTGGATCCGCAGGGAATGATCATCGCTAAAGACCTTCGCGGTGAAGAGCTGGAAAAAACACTGGGTGAATTAATTAAAAACTAAAATAACAATGAAAAGAATCTCTTTCTTCATTGTATGCGCACTCATTGGAGTGGCATGCACCACTCCCCGCGAGGGATTCGTGGTAAAGGCAAAGATCGATAACCCTAAAAATTACCAACTTGGAATCGCCTATGCAAACGGGAAAGGCTATGTGATCGATACCAATTACACCATGGATGGCGACTGGGCGGTATTTAAGGGCAAAGTGGAAGCGCCTGTAATGGCTACTTTCATGGTTCGCAGAAATCCTGCGCTGATGATAGAAGTGGGTGACGGGGTCATCCCCGGACCACAGTCCGAATTTATTTTATCAAATGATGAAATAGAGATTGTAGGGGGCGCTGATAATATTTACATGGCCAGCGTGAAAGGTGGTAAGGCAAACGAAGAATGGAATAAGATAAAGGGCGAGCAAAATGCTTTAGCGGAAAAAGGCTGGCTGGCATTTAAATCGGGATATGAAAAACTGAAGGCGGACGGCGATTCTTCCCTGCTGCTCAATTCGTATAAGCAACGGGAAGAGGATGCTAAGAAAGAAGAAGAGTTGAAGAAAAGCTTTATTGCAGAAAATCCGGCATCGATTGTCAGTGCGTACTTTTTGATGAGCCTGGAAAACAGCCTTAGCGACAGTGAATTGAAGCAGGCATTCGAAAAACTTGCCGATACTGCAAAAACAACTGCTTATGGAAAAATGATCGCCGAAAAAATTAAAAGCACCGAGGCTACCGCAATCGGCCAGGAAGCTATTGCCATCGACAAAAAGGATATTAATGGCAATCCGGTTAATCTGGAAACGCTGAAAGGAAAATATGTGCTGATCGATTTCTGGGGAAGCTGGTGCGGCCCCTGCAGGGGAAGTCATCCGCATTTAAAAGAAGTGTATAAAAAATACAAATCGGATGGATTAGAGATCCTGGGAATCGCGCAGGAACAAAGCGACAACATGGACGACAATATAAAAACCTGGAAAAAAGCCATTACCGAAGATGGCCTGCCATGGTTACAGGTATTGAATAACCAGGATCGGGATAAATTCGATGCAGTGAAAGCCTATGGCGTAACGGCATTTCCGACCAAGGTATTAATAGATAAGGACGGAAAGATAATAGCGCGTTACGTTGGCGATAGCGAAGATTTTGACGGTAAGCTAAAAGAAATTTTTGGTCATTAACATTCAACTACAAAAAGTGAAAAGAATATTATTCGGATGTTTACTCCTGCTTTCTTCTGCAACCCTGCTTGCCGGCGAAGGCATCGATTTCAGCTCCGGTAGCTGGAAAGAAATATTGAATCGTGCGAAGAAAGAAAACAAACTGGTATTTATCGATGTGTATACCAGTTGGTGCGGTCCCTGTAAAATGATGGCCGCCCAGGTATTTCCGCAAAAAGAAGTGGGAAATTTATTCAATACTTCGTTCATTAATTATAAGATCGATGCGGAGAAGGGCGAGGGTATTGATATTGCAAAGAAATTCGAGGTAAGAGCCTTCCCTACATACCTGTTTGTCAACGGCGATGGCGTGCTGGTTTACCGCACGGGCGGCTTCATGCCGGCAGCATCTTTCCTGAACGAGGCCGGGATCGCGCTAAAGGAAAAAAATGATCCGCATCCTTTTCTTGAATGGGAAGCCAGGTATAATAAAGGTGAAAGAAGCAAGGACTTTTTATTGGGCTACATGAAAAAGCGCGCCCTGTTAAAGTTGCCCTCGGCCGAACTGGCAGAAGAATTGTTCCCGCTTTTATCGGAGAAAGAGCGCATGAACCCCGAAATAATTTCCAACCTCGTGTTTTTCGATGCGCGCGCCGAATATGTTCCCGACGGGAAAGTATTTAATTATGTAGTGGCCAATTACAAACTGCTCGACTCTTTAAATATTTTAAAGTATCCACTCGGTTTGATGGAAAATGGAATCAATAATTATTTTAAGAAAAATATTATCGCCGGCCACCGTGAAAAGATGCTGCCGGAAATGATTGATGCATCCCGGCAATTGATGGAAAAATCCGGTGCAACTTCCCGGGACATTGTAGCCAGGGAAAAAGAAATAACCTACGAATACTTCAGCGGAACCGGTAACGAGGAGAAACTGATTCCTGCCGCTACGGATTTCGTTAACAATGGCCTGATGAAGTTAGACATCGCCGGCATGCAATCGGCCGACTCGGTTGGCTTTGCAAAATTTATGGAGCCCTATTTAAGCGGCAAGGAAGATTCGGCGAAGGATAACGCTTTTGCGATGATGAAACGATTGAAGAAGAACGACAAAATGCTGTCTGCTTCTTACCGCTTACGCGATGCTGCTGAAGCAATCTATAAGAATTCAAATAACAAGCTCGCCTTATCACAGGCCGCAGAATGGGCCAAAAAGGCAAACGAGTGGTTCCCTCATTTTTCAAGCGCCGCCGTATATGCCGGTTTATTATTTAAGACAGGTGAAACCGCCAAAGCCATTACCGCAATGGAGGAAGCGAGCAAAGATCCCTTCCTCGATGCCAATGCCGACCTGCGCCAGCTTCTGAAATCCAATGCAGAACAGATGAGCAAGAATATCGCTCCCCGGGATCTGTGGCATCGCTAAGCGGCCCGGGCCCGCTCCTGACGGCAGGAGGGTTCTGTTTTTTTTGACTACTTTAGTTGCCTGATTCATAACCAGCTACCGGCTTATTGATGTAATGCAACTACAAAGAATTGTATCTCTTACGTATGGTCAGCGCTTATTGCTGCGACTGGTAAAAATTCTGTTGACAGCAGGTTTTTACCAGTTGTGTTTTATAAATACAAAGGCACAGGTTAATGTAGACAGCCTTAACACATTGCTCGCTGATGGCGCCCTGTCCGTTGTGCAACGCATAAGTGTTTTAAATCAATTGGCGGCCCACTATAACAGCGATTCTACCAACCAGGCGCTTGTTTATGCCAATGAGGCCTACCTGCTGGCCCTCAAAGCAAATAATAAAAAATTACAGGTAGCATCCCTGCTTAATTTATCGGAAGGGTATTTATATAACGATGCCTATGATCAGGCTCTTCAATACGGGTATAATGCCCTGGACCTCAGCCAGGACCTTAAGGATGAAGCCAATATTGCCGGCAGCTTCACTAATCTCGGATGGATATTTTATGATACCGAGAATGCGGATTTCTCCATGCAGTGCCACCGAACCGCAAATGGTATTTATCAGCATCTCGGTGACCGGAAAAAAATAGCGGTTTCACTCAACGCCATCGGGCTTGTGTTCCAGATGAAGAATGAATACGATTCGGCCAAGTGGTATTTCGAACGATCACTGAAGATGGCAGTAGAAGAAGGGATGAAAAACACTACGGCTGCAACATATAATAATATTGGTATCTGTGAAAACTCCCTGGGCCGATATGAAAGTGCAATTGTTTATCTGAAGAAGGCCCACGCCATCCAACAGGAACTGAATATTCCGCTGTCGCAGGCCGAAACGCTGAACCAACTGGCCTATTCCTGGATCATGCTGAAGAATTATTCCGGGGCCGACACGATCCTTAAGAACTCCAGGGCGCTGATCGAACGCGCCACCTCCAACACGAAAAAGGAAAAGCTGCTGGACAATCTGAACATATCCTCCCAGCTCTATCAGGCCCTGGGCGACTATACCAGGGCTTTTGAAGATCTACAGGCTTACATCAGGATCCGCAACCAGTTGATCTCCCGCACCAAAAGCGATGCGATCGCTTCACTCAAAATGAAAAGAGAAACGCAGGAAAAGGAACTCCAGATACGCGAGCTCGAATCCCGCGAAGAGCTCCGATCCTTTCAGCGCAACGCCCTCGCGGTGCTGGTACTGTTGATTATCGTTATTGGGTTCCTGCTTTACAGCAAGCTCAGGCAGAAGCAAAAAAAGGAAAGGGAACTGGAAGAGATGAAACAGGCACTTATTAAGCAGGAACTGGACAATGTGACGCTTGAAACAGAACTACCCTTTAACAAGCTCGAATACAAGAATGCCGAACTAAAGAACTATGCATTGCTGATCTCCCAGCGCAACGAGCTTATGCGCGGATTTGTTGAAAATCTTACCGAGCTGAAGCTCAACGACGAGTTGAAAAAGGATAGCCTGGTTCGCTTTAACCGGGTCATCCAGAAGTTTGAGCATGACCTGGAAAGCAACAAGGAGGCCCGGGACTTTAATCTCTCGGTAGATGAAAACCACAAGGATTTTTTCTTTAACCTTCTTCAGGAATACCCCGGACTTACCGAAAACGAGCGCCGTCTTTGTGCCCAGATCCGCCTGAACCTTTCGATAAAAGACATCGCTTCCCTCAATAATATCTCCGTTAAATCAGCCGAAATGGCCCGCTATCGCCTCCGGAAACATTTCCATCTGGAACATGGCGAGAACCTGAACGAGTTTCTCAAGAAATTTTAAGTTCCTGACTATCAGCATATTTTAATTTTTGTAGAGGTCAAATAGAGGTGATATGAAAGAAGCTGTAGAAGCTATTTTGCGCGTATGGCTGTCATCCATCCTTACTTTCAGCTAATCAAACACGGAAGGTCATTTTACCTCCATTTGTAAACTGGATAATCGATTTTAAAATTAAAAACCAGCTAATGCAACGACTGCTTAAAAAACGACTGCTTACAAGAAGCTTATTTTTCCTGCTTTTCCTGGGATTCCAGGCTGGGCAATCCTGTTGAAGGGGCAACGGTAGCCGTTAAAAATTCGGGTTCCGCTACCAGCACCGATGCTGCGGGGCGATTTTCTTTAAAAGTTCCGGACCATGCCACGCTCGTTATTTCAGCGGTTGGTTATAAAACCACTGAAATAGCCGTTACCAACAGTTCAGACATTACTGTAACGCTTGAACAGGTGGCGACAGGATTGGATGAAGTGGTGGTGGTAGCGTATGGCACGCAAAAAAGAAGCAACCTGACCAGCGCAGTTTCTTCTGTGAAAGGCGACGCTATCCAGCAAATGGCCACGAGCAACCCTATCAATGCGTTGCAGGGAAAAGTGGCGGGTCTTTCCATCACAAGCCCCGGCGGTAATCCCGGCCAGATGTCTGATGTTCGCCTGCGCGGTATCGGCACTTTTGGCGGCCACCAGCCATTATATATAATAGATGGTACGCCCGGCGACCCTTTCTATCTTAATAATAATGACATCGCCTCTATCGAAGTATTGAAAGATGGCGCTGCGGCTTCTATCTACGGATCGAACAGTGCCAACGGCGTTGTTATTATCAATACTAAAAAAGGCAGTAAAGGAGCGCCCACAATCGACTTCTCCGGATATTACGGCGCAGTAAGCCCCACCAATAAATATGACCTGCTCGATGCGGAAGGATATAAGAAAGTGCATAAGGCTATGTATGACAATGCAGGGGTGACCCCATTGCCGGATTATATCACGGCAAACACCGGTGTGAATACCAACTGGCAGGATCTCGTGACGCAGAAAGGGAATGCGCAGAACTATAATCTTGGTATACGCGGCGGTGGTGAATACCTGAGCTATGGCATCAGCGGAGACATTACTGAAGAAAAAGGAACATTCATCGGGTCCAGCTTCAGCAAAAAATCAATCCGCTCAACCAACGAATTAAAGAAGGGGATTCTTACTGTTGAAAATATTATTCTCTATTCCAATACCCGCTCACAACCTTATCAGTTTAACCTCGGTGATGCGTATTTTCAATCACCTTTATTACCGGTGTTTGATGCTTCGGAGAAATACGGTTACGCGCTTACGACAAATGGATTACCCAAATTCCAGAACCCTGTGGGATATGCACATTTCGTGGAGGGTAATACCACAACACAATATCTCGCCGACAATCTTAAAATTCGCCTGAAACTGTATAAGGGATTAACTTATACGGCAAACCTCAGCTACATTTCTGCAAACAGTTTCGATTATATGCATCATCCGCCGTTCCAGGCGAATGCCAATGATCCTGCGGTTTCATACCCATACGTTTATAACAGCCGTTCTAATTACAAAGAGAGATTAATGGAGCATTTGCTCAATTATGATTGGCACAAGGGTAACCACAACATTAAATTGCTTGCAGGTTATTCGGCGCAGGAAAAAACAAATGAATATCTCAGCGTCACAGCCGAAGGCAAAACGGTTATCCGCTCCGTAGTGGATGGCTCTATCGTTGAGCAGGAAGTGCCGGGAGGATTTTCTGATCCGAATTTCAATACGATCACTGCCGGCCTCGGAGGCACTTTCAGCGCTGCCGGTTCGAATAATAAATATGTGAGGCTCTCTACCTTCGGACGCTTTAACTACGATTATGCAGGTAAATACCTGCTGCAGGTGAGCGTAAGAAGAGACGGTTCTTCCATTTTCGGGCAGAATAACCGGTTCGGTGTTTTCCCATCCGTGTCTGCAGGATGGAATATCAGCAGGGAATCTTTCTTAAGCGATGTATCCTGGCTCAATGCGCTTAAACTGCGCGCAAGCTATGGTGAATTAGGAAATGAAGGCGCGTTGGGTTACTACGATCACCAGGCGCTTGATACTACCATTAACAGGTGGAATGGCGGCTATGTGCAGGGATCAGGTGCTGCACCCTGGCCAGGTACGGCAAGCTATAACCTTCAGAACCGCGATTTGAAATGGGAAACCAGCAAGTCGACCAATATCGGTGCAGACTTTAGTATCCTGGATCAGCGGATTTCCGGATCAATAAACTATTTTAATAATAAAACGGTAGGATTGCTTATCACCAAAGAAGTTCCTCCTTCTTCCGGCGTGAATGATCCTATTCTTAACGTAGGTGAAATTGCCAATAAAGGCGTGGAACTGGAATTGACTTATGCAGTTTCAAGAAAAGACTGGCAACTGAATCTTACCGGTTCACTAACCCACCTTACCAACCGCGTGGTGCGCCTGGCAGAAGCGGGTCAGACATTATATGGCACGGGCTTGAAATTTGGCTCTGACCATATTCCGACACAGACAAAGGAAGGAAAGGAAATCGGCGCTTTTTATTTATATGAGGCACAGGGAATTTTTCAGTCAGACGCAGAAGCAGAGGCTTACGTAAATAAAGATGGCGATCGCCTTCAGCCCGATGCAAAAGCCGGCGATATTAAATTCAGAGATGCAAATGGCGATGGTGTAATTGATGAATCTGATAAAACTTACCAGGGTTCGGGCTTTCCTAAGCTTGAGTATGGCTTAAACATCAATGCCAACTACAGGAATTTTGATCTCACCGTATTCTTCCAGGGTGTAAGTGGAAATAAAATTTATAACGGTAACCGTTTCGAGCTGGAAGGCATGGACGCGGGCCGCAATTTCCTTGCCACTACTTTAAATGCATGGACACCACAGAACACCAACACTTCTATGCCAAGGGCTGTTCTTGGAGATCCAAACGGCAACACCCGTGAATCAACCCGTTTTCTTGAAAACGGAGCATACATGCGCCTGAAACTTTTACAGATCGGCTACACGCTGCCTGCATCAGTGACAAATACACTTAAAATAAACAGGCTGAGAGCGTATGTGGGCGCACAAAATCTGCTGACGATCACCAAATACACCGGACTGGATCCGGAAGTTGGCAATTTCAACGCTTTGAATACAGGTGTCGACAGGATTCTTTATCCGCAAAACAGGAGATTGATCGTAGGTCTTCAGGTAAGCTTGTAACAAATACATTAAATACAACATTTCTCAAATGAAAAAATATATAATACCGGCTTTTATTTTCCTGGTGCTGACTTCATTGCTGGCGTGCAATAAGAGTAACCTGGATCAGATGGCACCGGACCAGCTAACGACTGATAATTTCTGGACATCAAAAGACAAAGCGTTGTCGGGCCTCGCTGCGGCTTATTCACAGCTCGAAGATTTCGTTGGCTGGGATAATTATGTAGAAGCGAGATCGGTGCGGGAATTTTACCGCGAAGATTATGTGGTTCCCGGCTCTGATGCAAACAACTATCCCTGGTGGACAGAGCATTACAATTTTTCCTTCACCTCGGGTAATTATGCAATCGACCTTTTATGGAGGGATAATTATCGCGGCATAAACCTTTCCAACCAGGTATTGGAGGGAATTGCGGGCATGACTGCTGACCAGATAGATGATGCCAGCAAAAAACAAATCATCGCTGAAGCGAAATTTCTTCGTGCATATTATCATTTTAAATTACTGACCAATTTTGAAAAAATTATCCTGCAGGATAAAGTGCCTACTTCCGAAGCCGACCTGGCAAAAGGTGTTTCCGAAAGAAAGGATGCGTACGATATGATCCTGACCGATTTAAAGGAAGCAGAGGCAGATCTGCCGTTAAAAAGCGAGCGTCCTGCATCGGAACTGGGAAGGGTAACAAAAGGAGCGGCGCAGGCATATATTGGTAAAATAAATCTTTATCGTGCCTGTGAAGATCAAAGCAATGCCGACAGCTATTATACCGAAGCGGCTACCTTCTTAAAAAAGGTGATCGATTCACACGAATACAGCCTCGACCCCAATTTCGGTAATATGTTCAATGGCCAGACGAAGAATGGCGTCGAATCTGTTTTCGAATTACAGCAAACGGCAGATGCTTCTAATGGCGCTTACTACCGCTCTTTTTTAAGTGATTGGGTGGCCGCAGCAGAATTGGGTGGTTATGGAGAAATTTATGGTACGCAACGCTGGCTCACGGAAATGAAGAAAGAAGGAAAAGTAGCCGCCAACGGCATGTACGATCCACGCCTGTATGCAACCGCCTATTTTGAAGATTCTTATTTCAATAACCTGACGGATCCCAAAGTATATGGGTCTACCTACGATGAATTATTCGGCAATGGCTCTAATACTATTGCGTTTAGAAAGTGGATACCGCCAACACCTGACCGTATCGGGCTCTCCAACGCGATTAACGTACCGCTGATGCGTTATGCCGATGTAATACTTCTGTATGCGGAAGTACTCAACAATCAGAATAATAGCGGTGATGCGGCAACCCTCATTAACGATCTGAGGCATGAACGCGGTAATATGCCCGCACTGGATCTCGGCAGTAAAGAAGACGTGTTTAATGAAATAGTTCATGAGAGAGTGATGGAATTTACATTGGAAAGCAGCCGCTTTTATGATTTGAGAAGATGGGGCCTGCTGGCGCAGAACATGCAGGCTGCCGGAAGAAATTTCAGCGCCGACAAGGCATTTTATCCGTTGCCGCTTAAAGAGACCATAAATAACCCCGCGTTGAAATAAGGGCCGCGCACAGGATCATTGCGATCGCGGGCCGGCTAGGTTAACTGGCGGTTAATTCATTCACAAGGATGGAAGAGGCGGTTTATTGCCTCTCCATTTCCTTCCATTGGTATTTTTTAAAGTATTTGATGATGAGAAGAATTGTAGTTGCACTTTTCCTGCTGGCCTGCGTTTCCGGAGCGCACGCACAGCAGCCAAATGACTGGGAAAATCCGGCCCTGCCTTCAAAAAACGCAGTTGAACCACATGCTTATTTTATTCCGAACGCATCGGAAACGGCGGCGATAAAAAATGAAAGTTCTCCTTTTGAAATGTCGCTCAACGGTATTTGGAAATTTAAAATAGTAAAGCGCCCCGATGAGCGCCCGCTTGATTTCTTTAAAACCGGTTATGACCTGAGTGGCTGGAGAGACATGAAAGTTCCGGCCAACTGGCAAACAGAAGGGGTTGACACTTATATTTTTACCGATGTTGAATATCCGATCCCCGTTAATCCGCCTTTCGTGCCGAAGGATTTTAATCCTGTTGGTTCTTATAAAAGAGAATTTAACCTCCCTGCAGACTGGAAAGGCAAAAACATCTTCATCCGGCTGGGCGCCGTCAATTCTTTCTTTTATTTATGGATCAATAACAGTTATGTCGGTTTTAGCAAAGATAGTAAAACGCCGGCGGAATTTGATATCACAAAATACCTGGCGCCGGGGAAAAATACTGTTTCCCTGCAGGTGTTCAGGTTTAGCGATGGCACCTATCTCGAAGGACAGGATATGTGGAAACTCAGCGGCATTGAGAGGGGGATTTCTTTAATAGCCCGGCCAAAAATTTTCGTAGAGGATTTCTTCGTAAAAGCCGGCCTGGACAGCAGCTATCAGAATGGCACATTCGATCTGGCTGTACAAGTCAGTGGCGCCCCCGCGAATGCCAGGCAGCAATTGCAGGTTAAATTACTGGACGATGCAACTGGAAAGATAATCTTTAGTAAAAAGGAAAAATTAAATAAAAACCAGTTTCATTTTCAGTCCTTGATTGACAATGTAAGAAAATGGAACGCAGAAACGCCCAATCTTTACACGCTGGTTATTGAGCAGCAGACCGACAAGGGAAAGACGATTGAGGCGATCGCCCATAAAATGGGTTTCCGTACTACGGAGATAAAACACGGGTTGTTCCTGCTGAATGGAAAGGCTATTAAAATAAAAGGGGTGAACCGGCACGAACACGATATGTATACCGCCAAAGTAATCACGCCCGAAGAAATGCTGGGCGACATAAAGCTGATGAAACGGTATAATATCAATGCAGTTCGCGCCAGCCATTATCCTAATTCGGAAGAATGGTATCGCCTCTGTGATCAATACGGTTTATATATTATCGATGAAGCAAATATCGAGTGCGACGGGATGAGTCTTACTCCAATCGGAACCTTGTCTGATAAACCGGCATGGAAAGTATCGTACCTGAACAGAACCCAACGGATGTTTGAAAGAGATAAAAACTTTTCCAGCATTATCATCTGGTCGCTCGGCAATGAGAGTGGGTTCGGTGAGAATTTTATCGCTACATATAAATATTTGAAAAGTAAGGATGATACGAGGCCGGTTCAGTATGAGCCTGCGCAGTCAACGCCCTACAGTGATATTGCCGCGCCGATGTATAAATCCCTTAATGTGATGATGGAATATGTTAAAGACTGGCGCGTAAAGCCTTTTATCCAGTGCGAATACGCGCACATGATGGGCAACAGCGGCGGTAACCTGAAAGATGACTGGGACCTGATCTATAAATATGCACAACTCCAGGGCGGCTTTATCTGGGATTTTTCCGACCAGACATTTAAAATAAAAGATAAACAGGGAAGATATATCTGGGCTTATGGCCGCGATATGGGAAACGTTGGCGCTACCAGCGATACGAGTTTCTGTGCCGATGGATTATTTGCTGCAGACAGAACACCGCATCCGCAGGCCTATGAATTAAAGAAAGTATACCAGTATATACATTTTGAACCGGTGTCGTTTACTGCCAATGCGATAAAAATCACTAACCGTTATGATTTTACCAACCTGGATCAATTCAGGTTTAAATGGATCATTACGGCGGATGGCCTGCCGGTAGCGCAGGGATTACTACCGCAAATCGATGTACATCCCGGTGCGTCGGTGGTTGTGCCGTTGAATTTTCCGAACGTTGATCTGCATGCGGGAACCGAATATTTTGTTACCATCGAAGCGCTGACCGCCGCTGAAGACAAAGCGCTTCCTGCAGATTTTTGTGTTGCCACCGAGCAATTCAGATTACCCTGGTATAAACCTGCAGCGGCGCTCTCTTTGCATAATTATCAACCGCTAAAACAAACGAGGAACGGTGATGATGAACAGATAGAAGGAAAAGATTTTCTTGTTTCCTTTAATCGCCGCAGCGGCTGGATGAATGCTTACCGGTTGTCGGGTAAATCATTAATGCAACAGCCGCTGGAGCCTCATTTCTGGCGGGCCGCTACTGACAATGATATCGGTAACAGCCAGCAGATACGCTGCGCTGTATGGCAGCAGGCACTGCAAAATGCGAGACTCGATTCTTTTGCTATAGTGAAAAAAGACGAGCAGCAATGGCAGGTAGTTACCCGGCATTATCTGCCTGCCGTGGATGCTCATTATCTGGCCATTTACTTGGTAAAGGCGAATGGCGATGTTCAGGTAAATGTGAATATGACAGCGGGCAATGGTAAGTTGCCGGAAATGCCGCGTTTCGGAATGAAGATGATTCTGAATCCGGAATATGACCAGGCCGTCTGGCTGGGAAGGGGACCTTTCGATAATTATATCGACAGAAGTTATGCGGCACATGTAGACGTGTACAGGATGCCTGCTGATTCTTTGTTTCATCCTTACGCACGAGCCCAGGAGAGCGGCTACAGAACAGGTGTGAGATGGATCGGTCTGCTGGATAAAAACGGACAGGGGTTGATGGCAATCGGCGATTCTCTTATCAGTAGCGGAGTGCTGCATTTCGACATGAACCGGCTGGATTTTGACCGGAATGCGGCCGAAAATAATCATGGTGGTTCCATGTCGAATGAAGAGATGATCTGGTGGAACATCGATGGACAGCAAATGGGCGTGGGTGGAGATAATGCCTGGGGTGCAAAGCCGCATGCCGAATACCTTCTGCCTTATAGAAATTATTCCTATTCCTTTATATTGCGCCCGGTAATGAGCGGAGAAAATATTGTTGAAAAAGCAAAGTAAATAGTTATGCGGTTTCAAAAAGTGATATTCTTTTGCATTCTTGGCTTAATGCCCGCTTCGATTTTTGCGCAGCGTGGTCAATATGCCAATGTGCTCGATCTCCAGACAACTGTAAAGAAAACGAGAGCAATTGAGGCTTCGGTTTTCAGCGACAAAGGTGCCTGGCATGCATATGCCTTGCCTGCGGAAAAAGAAGACTATGGCTCGTTCATTGGCCCGTTGCTGATGGATATGCACGGCGCCTGGCTGGCTAATTCTTTTTCGCAGTTGCAGATCATTGAACAGGGGCAGCCTGTTCCCTTGCATCAGGCAAAGGCGGCGCTGAATTATTATCCTGGTTTATTGAAACAGGAACTGGAAATAAACGGGCTGAAAATTCTATTGCAATTGATTTTTGTTTCTAACCGTGAAGCATTGCTGCAAACAAAAATTATTAATACCACCGGTCGGAGCCGAACGTTGTCTGTTGCTTTCAGGGGAGCCGCTTTACTTGCAGGAACTAAAATTAACGCGAAGAAAAACGGCGCGGAAGTTTCTTTCGCCAATAATGAGCACCGGTTTTTTATCCAATATCTTACTAACAGGCCGGTGACTATTCAGAACGGGGATAGCACTTATTCAGCTTCTTTTCCTGCGATTACCCTCGCAAAAGGAAAAGGTTTTGAAATATCGCAACTGCAAAGTTTTTACCTGCAATCATCGGAAATCGTTCCGGCAAAAAATTATCAGTTCACTGCCGAGCTGGCAAAAAATGAGCAACGCTGGAACGGCTATCTCCGGAATTATTTTGCAAAAGCTCCTTTATTATCTGCCGAAAGAAAAAGGCTGGCCGTAAAGTCGATGGTGACCCTGGTTACTAATTGGCGCAGTAAAGCGAAAGACATTTTACATGACGGCGTATTTCCATCTGTTAATTACCAGGGATTTTACGGCGTGTGGAGCTGGGATAGCTGGAAGCAGGCCGTGGGACTGGCTTATTTCTATCCCTGGCTGGCGCAGGAAAATATCTTATGTATGTTCGATTACCAGGACGAAGAAGGCATGGTGGCCGATTGTATTTATACAGAAAAAAATGAGAACAACTGGCGCGACACCAAACCCCCTTTGTCTGCCTGGGCGGTAGCGCTGGTATATGAACAATCGAAAGATCTCGCGTTTGTTAAACAACTATATCCTAAACTGGTCCGCTACCATCAATGGTGGTACAAAAACCGGGATCATGATAAAAACGGTTTGTGTGAATATGGCTCAACGGATGGTACGAGGATAGCTGCAGCATGGGAGAGCGGCATGGACAATGCTGTCCGTTTTGACAGTGCGGTGATGCTTCAGAATAATAGTAAAGCCTGGTCGCTTAACCAGGAAAGCGTTGATCTGAACGCATATCTCTATAAAGAAAAAATATATCTGGCACAATTGGCGGCTGCTTTAGGTAAAAACAAAGAAGCTGCCGAATGGAAGGAACAGGCAGCAAAACTTGCCTCCCTTATTAATGCACGTTTTTTTGATGAAAAGAAAGGATGTTATTATGACCGGTTGCTGGATCATGAAGACTATATTGAAATAGAGGGCCCCGAAGCATGGATTCCACTGTGGGCGGGTATTGCAACAAAAGAACAGGCGGCCGGAGTTGAAAAAATTATGCGCGATCCGGCCAAATTTAATACGAAAGTGCCTTTGCCGACACTAACGGCGGATCATCCGAAATTCGCTCCGTTAAAGGGGTATTGGCGCGGCCCGGTATGGCTGGACCAGTTGTATTTTGGAGTTGTTGGCCTGAGAAATTATAATTATAATGAACTGGCCGGAAAACTGACAGAGAAGCTTTTTGTAAATGCGGAAGGATTGTCGGAATCGGGACCTATCCGGGAAAATTATCATCCACTTACCGGGCAGGGCCTGAATTCGAAAAACTTCAGCTGGTCCGCTGCGCATATCTTACTCTTGCTAAAATTAAAATAAATGGAATTTTCTGTAGAAACAGCGGAGCAGTTAGTAAAGAAATACTATCGCTTAAATGTAAAGGCGATTGCGCTGAATGGTTATGATGAATTAAATTTTCTTCTCGCCGCCGCCGACGGCAAGAAATATATTTTCAAAATAGCCGGTGATGAGCAGGGCCGCTCCTTTCTTGATGCACAGGTGGCTATAATTAATCATTTATCGAAAACGCCGCAGAAAGACAGGTTCCAGCAATTTGTTTTAAATAATGAGGGGAAAGAAATCACCGGAATCGTTAGCGGGGAAAAGAATTATTATTTGCGCGTTCTTCATTTCCTGGAAGGAAATTTCTGGGTAGAACAAAAGAACCCGGATTCGGCATTATATAAAAGCCTGGGTGCATTTATGGGGACGATGGATAGCTGTCTGCAGGATTTTTCGCACCCTGCCATGCATCGCCATTATACCTGGGATATCAGCACGGCAGCAGACGCAAACCATAAGATAAAATATATACAGGATCCCGGGAAACGACGGCTGGCTGATTATTTCTTATTGCAGTTTGAAACAGAAGTGCTACCTCATATCTCATCACTTCGCCATGCCTATGTGCATAACGATGCCAACGATTATAATATTCTTGTTAAGGATAGAGCAGTTAATGGCCTGATTGATTTCGGCGACATGGTTTATACGGCTCTTATCAATAATGTGGCTGTGGCCTGTACATACGCGATGTTGTCGGCGGAAGATCCATTGCAGGCGGCTGCATGGGTGGTGGATGGATATCATAAAAAGTTTCCGCTATTGCCGGAAGAAACAGATCTACTTTATTACCTGATTGCGGCGCGGCTTTGCATCAGCGTTACGCAATCGGCTTATAATGCTTCCCTGAACAGTGACAACGAGCATCAGTTTGTGACCGAAGCGCCGGCCTGGAAGCTTTTGTTTAAACTGGTTGAAATTAATCCGCTAAAGGCACAGGATGCGTTTCGTACAGTGTGCGGATTCGCATCACTGATCGACCCGCAGGAAAATTACAGCGTTTTATTGGCGGAGCGCAAAAAATATATCGGGCGTAACCTCAGCATCAGCTATAAAAAACCGTTGAAAATTGTAAAGGGCGCTTTACAGTATTTATATGATGACAAGGGCGGCACATTTATCGATTGTGTAAATAATGTGAGTCATGTAGGACATTGCCATCCTGTAGTTGTACGGGCGATGCAGAAGCAGATTGCAACGTTAAATACCAACACGCGATATCTGCATGATGCATTGGTTGCATACGGCAGGGCGCTTACCAGAACATTGCCCTCGCAGTTGAGTGTATGCTATTTTACTAACTCGGGTAGTGAAGCCAATGATCTGGCTATCCGGATGAGCAGGCATTTCACAAAACAAAAAGATGTGATTGTGCTAGATCATGCCTATCATGGCACTTCAACGGTTGCAATGGAGATGAGCCCTTATAAATTTGATGGTAAGGGCGGCTTTGGCTGCATGCCTTATATTCACAAAGCTATTTCTCCCGATCTTTATCGCGGCCCGTACCGGTATGAAGATGGCCAGGCGGGATGGAAGTATGCGCTGGATGTGGAGCGCATTATCGAAACGCTGAAGACAGAAGGAAAAGCGCCTGCGGCATTTATCTGCGAAACTTTGCTGGGTGTGGGTGGGCAGATCCCATTACCCGATGATTACCTGAAAGAAGTATACGTCCGTGTGCATAAAGCGGGGGGCTTATGTATAGCGGATGAAGTGCAGGTTGGCTTTGGCCGGGTGGGCGATGCTTTTTGGGGTTTTGAATTGCAGGAGGTGCAACCGGATATTGTTGTATTGGGTAAGCCCATAGGAAACGGCCATCCGCTGGCTGCCGTAGTGGTGACCAACGAAATTGCCGATGCCTTTAACAATGGCATGGAATATTTCAATACGTTTGGGGGCAATCCTGTTTCGATGGTAACGGGACTTGCCGTGCTGAACACCATTCATAATGAACATCTTCAGGAAAGCGCCCGGCAAACAGGAGAGTTGTTGATGGAGCGATGCCGGGAATTAATGCAAAAGCATGCGATAATAGGTGACGTACGCGGACATGGATTATTTGTTGGTGTAGAACTGGTAAGGGACAGGGTCAGCCTGGAGCCCGCGGTACCGGAAATTGATAAAGTGGTGGAAGAGATGAAGGAACGCGGATTTTTGTTGAGCACGGATGGCCCGCTGCATAATGTGCTCAAAATAAAACCTCCGTTGGTCTTCAGTAAAGAAAATGCAGAGGCGCTGGCGAAAAACCTGGATGAAGTATTACAAAAAATATAAATAAAAAATTATATAACATGAATGAAAGAAGTGAGGGCCTTCAAAAAGTTTTAGACGGCCTGATGAAAAGATATACGGAAAGGGTGCCCGATGTTGCCAATGTTATTCAATCTTTAATAGAGGAAAACGTTATTCGCAGTGCAGATGAAATTGAAAACGATCATATTGCATTCAGAACACTGGGCGTACCGCATCTGGGCGTTCAATCACTGGAAAAAATATTTCTGCACTACGGATATACGCGGATGGACCATTACTTTTTTGCTGAAAAAAAGCTCGATGCATATTGGTATGCGCCGCCGCAGCCGAAGTTCCCGAGAATATTTGTCAGCGAGCTGAGAGTGCAGGACCTGTCTCCGGTGGCTCAGGAGATCATTCATCGTTATACGCAGGCCATTAAGGCCGATCCTGTAGATAGCCTGGATCTGGATGATACCGTTGCCGTGGATAATTTCCTGCATAGCGGCCTCTGGGAAATTCCTTCGTACAATGATTTTTCTACCCTGCTTGCGGAAAGTGAATATGCCGCATGGGTTATTTATAACCGTTACTATCTGAATCACTTCACCGTTAGCGTGCATAATTTAAAGGAAGGATACAATACGGTGAGCCTGTTCAACCAGTTCCTGGAGCGCAGGGGATTTGTATTGAATGATGCGGGCGGTAAGATCAAGCAAAGCGGCGATGGATTATTATTGCAAAGCTCTACCGTTGCCAAAAAACTGGAGGCGCAGTTTGCCGGCGGCGATAAACATTTGATCGCCGGCTCTTATGTTGAATTTGCCGAAAGAAGGGTGCTGCCGGAATTTGCCGATCGTTCTTCGTCGGATATAAAAAGAATTCACCGGCGCGAAGGTTTTGAAACCGCCAATGCCGATAAAATATTTGAAAGCACCTATTCATCTCAAACGGCCAAGGGTGAAAGCTAAATCTGCAGATTAGCGGGCATTCTCAGGCATTCCATGACCCCGAGTGGCTGTACTATTTCTTTGATACGAACAGTAAAGATTTATATAGCGGTTTTTGGAAACCGACGAATATCGAAGATGCCGTATTGTTGACTATGGATGAAGCCTGGGCGATGGAAGAGGTTTTGTTTCAGTATGTTGAAAGAGGCTTTACAGATAGCAATATTGATTTGCAGCATTTGTTCAGGCCTTTGAATAATTATGAATATGCAATAACAATTCATCAAAAAATGGAATATCCCGAAGACCTAAATTCTATTGAAAAGAAAGAAGGTTGCTGCCTGAGACCCTGCCAGCACCGAATTTGTATATAATAAATTTTAATATTATCTTTAGCTGACCCTTTACCCTTCCCACTATCCTCTTTATTACCTCCTGTTTCGCGCTCTATTTTAATCTGCATCACATTGGTCATGCGATATTTTATATTGCCTCTATTGTTAGCAGCGTCGCACATGATGTATGCGCAGGAGCTTCCGGGGCTGCTCGTAAAATATAAAATGGATAATGCCTGCGAGATGGCAGACGAAACTCCGGAGTCGCCGGTTCATGGTGTATTGAACGATATTTCGCCTGCACCCGATCGCAGCAATGCTACTAACAGTGCACTCGCGTTTAATGCAAATACCTCTTATGTCACGCTCGGTGTAGTGGACAAGCTTAAACTGGCCGGCGATAAATCATTTTCGTTCTGGATAAAGCCGGCTATCACCGGCACCGATCGCACGGGCAGCATATTTGCTTATGGAAATGCAATTGTTATCGGTTATCTCGAACGGTCTTCTGTTCCGAAACTGAGCCTTAAATTCGGCAACACACAATACCAGGTGGTGAATCTCAAAGACCAGTGGCAGATGATAACCGTTACCTTTGTAAAGGATTATTCTTCTACTCAATCCCGGGCCTCTGTGTATATCGATGGCCTACTGTCGGATGAAAACGATCAGGATAAAAGTGCGCATAATTTTGAAGGGGCCATTGCATTGATGGGGCCGGCCACGCAGGTAGTATTAGCCAATGGATTCAGGGGTAGCCTCGATGACATGCGCTTTTACGACCGGGCGCTTACCGCGGCAGAAATTTTAAATGCGGCGTTACCTGTAACACTGGAGTCGTTTACAGCCAAACGGCTCATCGGCAAAATTGCACTCAGCTGGAAAACTTCTGCCGAAGAAAATTTTTCGCATTTCAATATTCAGCGCAGCCTGTATGGTGATCAGTTTGAGACTATTAAGAAAATTGAAGGAGGAAAAAATAATTATCTCAGTTATGATACAGAGGCTCCGGATACGGAACTGTGGTACCGCCTTGAAATGGTTGATAACGATGAAAAAAAGAAACGTTCGAAAGTGATTAAAGTGGGCCGAGACGCGGATGCTGCGCTGGCCTTCAGCGTATTTCCAAACCCTGCTGATGAAGCCCTGTATTTTAAGGATATCCCGTTAAATCACACGATCAATATCATCAGCGCCAGCGGCCATGTGGTAAAACAAAGCAGCCTGACAAAAAGAGTTGCTATCCCGGACCTGGCGCCGGGACTGTATTATATCGCTATTTACGATAGATATGGCAACAAAAAAAGACTCTCGAAATTCATTAAAAGAAAAAGCTCATGAGATCAGTAGTTTTATTAGTTGCGCTGGGCATAGGGCTGCAACTCAGCGCACAAACGATCACCTGGGACTCTATAGCGCCTGCCGCAACAGATGTTGCCATTAATGAGTTTGCCGTAGCAAAGCACTACATGTTGAAACCTGATGCCGGTGACAGGCATTCACTGGTAATATTTATTCCGGGTACGTACCGGTATCCCGGGAATTACAAGTTTGTGATGGAGCAGATTGCGCAACAGGGCTATCATGTGGTGGGCCTATCTTATAAATATGATCCACCGGTAAATCCGATGTGCCGCGGAACAGGCGATATTACCTGTCATTACCGTGCGAGAATGGAAACAATAGATGGCATCGACAGGCATCCGAATGTGTCGGTGAGCCCCGCCAATTCGATCATGAACCGATTGCAGAAATTAATGGCTTATCTGGTAGCTAACAAACCGGGACAAGGCTGGGATCAGTTTTATGTGAATGGCCAGATGCAGTGGAATAAGATAATTATCACGGGCCACTCTCAGGGAGCTGCCATTGCGGCAATTATGGGAAAAGAATTTCCTGCGAAAAGAGTGGTAATGTTTTCAGTGATCGATTTCCTGGATAATGGCGCTATTCCAAACTGGGTTAATTCTACTGTCAACAGCGCAAATTACTATGCATTGGCACATCCCAGGGATGAGCAGATTCCTTTTACCCGTGTGCAGATTGGTTGGGACAAACTAGGGATGACGGCGTTCGGCGCAATGTGCAGTATCGATTGCAATAACCCACCCTACAGGAATTCTCATATCTTGTATACTAATTATGATCCGGCATCCACACTGGTTGATAAACATCATAATGGCGTCTGCCTGGATAGTTATATTGATAATGAAACAGAATACAAAGCCTCGCTTAGCAAGGCGATAAGCTACCTGTTCGCTGCAAACTGATGACCTTTCTCGAGACAAAAGGCAGCCAGATTAAAATTGTGTCCTTTTGGCATATAAGCGAGCCTGGGAGTCGGTATCCCCAAAATAAATTTGTACATTCGCCGATAACGAAATATTTTTTAACCTCAATCTGTTAACCCGTAAAACAAAGTAATTGGAAGCGAACCCCACTGTCGAATGGCAACCCCGCAAAATCGGCATTATTTTATTTGGAATTGTTATTTTTCTGCAGATAATAAACCTGATAAGTGTTTACCTCGACAAGATACTGAACTGGGATAATTTTACTTCACATGCAATTACTTATTATTTCGACGTTAGCCGCGAGGGAAATATCCCGGAGTTGTTTTCTGCGTTGATATTGTTTATCTCGAGCGCCCTGCTATTCCTGATTTTCCGCCTTACCCGGTCTAAAAGTATTCCCCAGCGAAAATACTGGCTGGCTTTGAGCCTGATCTTTTTATTTCTCACGGCAGATGAAGCCACACAGATTCATGAGCAGTTCAATAAGCTGAAAACAGTGCTTCCCGACATGAATGGCGCACTCACGTATCCGTGGATAGTATCGTATAGCATATTAGCATTGATTATCGGGCTCTGGTTTATTCGCTTTCTTATTCAACTTCCCCGGAAGACGCGGATATTATTTATGATTTCCGGATTTATTTATGTCGGTTCTGCGCTGGGCTTTGAGATTTTAGAAGGCTATGCAGTCAGGCAGGATGGGATGGGCAGCCTGCAGGACAGGTTGTGGTGCTCGTTGGAAGAATTCCTGGAAATGAGCGGTATCGTTTTGTTTATTTATTCGCTATTAAAATATTTGGAAGATTTTTGCCCGCAGATTCATTTCAGGCTGAAAGGAAGCTCTTCATGAGAAGCTTCAGGAAAGGTGATTGACAAACCAACGCTTCCATTGCATATTTACCTTCCGCCTTCATACCATAAAAACTTCAGAAGTAGTACAGCCAGGGAATACCTATTATCCCGGGTTGTTATTGCCGGGCCCCTTGCGTAACCGGTGGAGTAAAAAAATATCCGCCGGATAGCCCCATTTTGCCGGTTCAACCGTCATTCTTTAAAAGCAGGCTTATAGTGAGCAAAGGAACCGGGAGCCTTTAGCCGGAATCTGATGAACACCGGATAGGGGGATCGCTGCCTTATTGGATGGTGATTGACATAAAGTGCTTCTGCAAGACAAGGGCTGGGATAGACAAAACAGATCATTTAATAATATAAAAGACATTATGAAACCGGTTTCTTTATGGCTCCTTTCGACGATCGTATTGAACACCATTGCCTGTAACGACCATCCCGGCGTTACTGCTTCTAACGGTACCCAGACCAGGGACAGTTTCCAGATAAAAGTAAATATCAAGGGTATTCCCGATGGATATGCAACACTCAAATCGGGCTCCAGCGGGGTTTACAAAACGATCGACAGTGTGCCGGTAAAAAATGGTTCGTTCGTTTTTGACGGAAAACTCCGAAGTCCCGAAATGGTGTCTGTATCTGTCGAGCCGGGCGGCTGGAATTTTTTTGTATTTGCCGAAAATGCAGATATCTCTATTGATGGCGATACAACCGGTTCTCAATATATTGACCAGACAAAATATGGTGGTTCCAAATGGGCAACCGTAAAAAACATAACCATCAGGGGTTCACAGAGCAACGATGATCTGGAAAAGTATAATAAGGATGCTGCGATAAACAGTTATGACTCTGTCATTCGTAATTTTTATGCCATCGCCGGTAAACAGAAAAATAAAGACGACGAATATAAATACAGGGATAAGGCGGATTCGGTAAGAAATGTACAGCTGGGTGAACGAATTAAATGGATCGATGCTTATGCGAAGGCGCACCCATCATCTGTCGCCGGCGCTTACCTGTTCAACAACCTTTACACGATCTATCAAAGCCATATGCGTATCGGGCAGGCGGATTCCATGTTGCATAATTTTTCCGGTGATGCAGCAGCTTCACCGTATTATAAACTCGCTGATGATATTCTGGCCAAACGTAAAGCTGTTTCTCCCGGGCAGATAGCACCGGATTTCACGTTATTGCAAAGAGACAGCACAAAGCTTACGCTATCATCGTTGCGTGGAAAATATGTGATGATTGATTTCTGGGCCAGCTGGTGCCACCCGTGCAGGCAGGCGATCCCGCACTGGAAAAAAGTGTATGCAGAATATCACCCGAAAGGTTTTGAAATTTTGAGCGTTTCAGATGATAACCGCTGGCCAGACTGGAAAAAAGCAATGGATATCGAAAAAATGCCGTGGCTGCAGGTTTGTGATGAATTTCCCGAGCAATATAAACCTGCCAGGGTTGGTGACCTGTATATGATTAATTCTATTCCATTCTACGTATTGCTTGATAAAGAGGGAAGAATCCTGGTTTATTCGGGCAATGAGCAGGATATTGTAGATGCACTGAAAAAGGATCTTGGATAAAGAAGAAATACTATGTTTTGTAAAAACATTAAATAATTTTTTTCATAAAAATATAATTAGATGATAACCAGGATTTGCGCTTTTATAATCTGTATTATGTCTGCATTGCTGTCGAATGCACAGGAAAAGCCCTTTATTATAAAGGGTACTATAAGTGGTGCTTCTGACGGAAATATTTATTTGAATTACTATGATGTACAGGCAGGAAAATCTAGGAGGGATAGTGCGCGTATAGAGAATGGCCGGTTTGTATTCAGGGGACAACTGAGCGAACCTGTAGAAGTGACGGTAACGATGGATAATAGTAGTTTGAGAATGCCTGATAATTACGCGCAGGTTTATATTGTCCCCGGCGACATGGAGCTTTCTCTATCGAAGGAAAACCTTAAAGATGCCGTTTTGAAGGGATCTCCAGTTCAGGACGAGGCAAATGAATTAAAGCATTCGAAGGCTGCGATTATGGAAAAGCTGAATCCTTTGAGAAAGGCTTACGACGCAGCGAATAACGTTTATATAGATGCTATCAGGGCAAAAAAAGATGAAGCCACGCTTAACAAATTAAAAGATGACGCGAATCAGGCGAAGGATGCCATGGACCCTTACTACGAACAGTTGGAGGAAAAAGACAAGGCATTTATGGATAAACATCCAGGCTCATTTGTGACCGCTTCTGTTTTAAGATGGCGTATTTCGGGTATGCCGCTACAGGAGGGACAGAAGCGATACAATGCATTACCGGATGCTATTAAAAATTCAGGTACCGGTAAATATATAAAAACGGAGCTTGATGGTTTGCAGCAGGGTTCTCCCGGTGCGAAAGCTTATGTGTTCACCTCAACGGAGCTTCGGGGCAAACCACTGAGCCTGTCGGATTACAAAGGCAAATATGTACTTCTTGATTTCTGGGCTTCATGGTGCGTGCCCTGCAGGAAAGGCAATCCTCATCTGCTGAGCCTGTATTCCAAATACAAAAGCAAAGGGTTTGAAATCATTGGTATTTCCGACGATGATGGAAAGCCTGAGGCGTGGAAAAAAGCAGTAGAACAGGATAAGATCGGCGTGTGGAAGCATGTTCTGCGTGGTTTAAACATGGAGAAGCGGATGAAGGGAGAAAAGTACGATTCGGACATCAGTGATTACTATGGCATTCACTCGCTGCCCACTAAAATATTAATTGATCCGAATGGCATGATCATCGGTCGCTATGGCGGCGGCGGAGAAAACGATGAAGCGATGGATAAGAAATTCCGCGAAATATTCGGGGCATAGTTTCAATAAATAATTCCTCTCAATATAGTTAACCGGTAGGATTCGATTGATATGTAAACGCTTTCCGGTATTGCAGCGGCGTTATTTTCTTGACCTTTAGGAATTGTTTATGAAAATTGGCTACCGTATTATAGCCGCTGTCATAACAAATATTCAGTATCGGATTTTGTGTTTCGACCAATAAGTTGCAGGCATACCCGATCCTCACCTCGTTTAAAAAATCATTATAGGTCTTTTTGGTGCTGCGTTTGAAATAATTGCAAAAGCTTTGCACACTCATGCAGGCAAGCTCCGCTACTTGCGAGAGTCTGACGGGTTCCTTGAATTTGTCGATAGTGAATTGAAAAACGGCATCGATGCGCTCATCCTTATTGATCCGGATATCCTGTGTACTCACCGTTGACCATTCCGGTTGCATGCTCATCAGGTCCAGGCACTGACATAACAGGATCACCCGTTTAAAGCCTGGTGCATTTTCCAGTTCTTTAATCAACGGAGCTATTGCCGATTTCAGTTCACCGTTTAATTTGAGACCCTGGAAACTGGCTTGCAATAGATGTTTAATGGCTCTTGACTCTGGCATCTGCATAAAATGCGCCCCCCAATAATCTTCCCGGAATTGAACGACGATCGCACTTGTCATTAAACCGGGCTCGCGCTTTTGAAAGGTATGGGGAAGGTTACTGCCGAGAAAATAAATATCACCTGTTTCGAACTCGCCCACATGATTGCCGATAAAGCTCAGCCCTGACCCTTCAGTAAACAAAATGAGCTCAAACTCGATGTGCTGGTGCCAGCCGACTTCAAAATCCGGTGTCCGGAATTTCTGCGCAACGAAAGAGCTGTTTTCATTAAGGGGAAGCTTTTGAATGAGTGGTTTCATCTGTCGCGGCAATTAGTGTAAAGTTAATGATTGTGCTTATGGAAGATGGTCCATAACCTGAATATAGTTTAGTTTTTGTAGTATAAAGTAGAATATTCTCTTGTTTCTTCCTGTTACTTTTAGCCCTCGATTCATATCTCAAAAATATTTTCATGATCAGAGCTTTCTTTTCACTGTTCCTGCTGTTGCAATTGAATATCCTGACGGCAAGGGAATATCATGTTTCCGTCAAAGGCAATGATAAGAATCCCGGAACAGCGGCGGCTCCATTTAAAACAATTAGTAAGGCGGCGGCTATTGCCCTGCCGGGAGATATTATCACAGTACATGCCGGTATTTACCGCGAAATGGTCGTTCCGCCAATTAATAACTGGCAGCGTGTAGAAGGCAGTTTATGGAAGGTGCAATTGCCCTATTCGTACTTCAAAAAATACAACCCTTTTACCGATAAAGTGTACGGTGACTGGTATAGCGGCTGGATACACACGGGCGAAGTTTACCTGGATGGCAAGCCTTTGAGCGAATTGCAATATATCCGCCAGATCATGATGGATTCCGCTGCTGTTCCAAAAAATAGCCCGGATCCGGCCCATTCCCTCGATTCCACATACACCTGGTTTGCGCAAAGCGACAGCGGCAGAACCACCATCTACGCCCGTTTCGGAAATGCGGATCCCAACCGGTCATTTGTCGAAATCAATGTGCGCCCGGCCTGTTTTTACCCTGAGAAAAATAACATCAATTACATCACGCTCTCCGGGTTTGAAATGTCTCAGGCTGCAAATCAGTGGGCCGCCCCTACTGCGGAACAGCCGGGACTTATTGGAACCAACTGGAGCAAAGGATGGATCATTGAAAATAATATTGTGCATGATGCGAAATGTTCAGGCATCACTTTAGGAAAGGACCGCGGCACTGGAGATAATATGTGGTCGAAGGACCGCTCAATAGATGGCAGCCTGCATTACAATGAAGCCGTACACCGTGTTATTGCCAATGGCTGGAACAAAGACACGATCGGGTCGCACGTCGTACGTAATAATATTATCTACAATTGTGGCCAGGCAGGTATTTGTGGCAGTTTTGGTGGTGCATACAGCACCATTACGGGGAATAATATTTATGATGTCTACACCTATCGCGTATATCACGGCGCAGAGATGGGCGGCATCAAATTACATGCGGCAATTGATGTGCTGATTAAAAACAATTACCTGCATAATACCATCCTCGGCGTGTGGCTCGATTGGATGGCGCAGGGAACGCGTGTAAGCGGCAACCTGTTTCATGACAATACATACGTCGATTTGTTTACGGAGGTCGACCACGGGCCTTATTTAATTGATAATAACATTTTTCTTTCCGCCAATGCGATACTGGACTGGTCAGAAGGTGGGGCATTCGCGCATAATCTCATTGGCGGAACAGTTGCTTTCCTGCCCCAAGAGAGGCGTACCCCTTTCTTCAAACCGCATACTACCGAGTGGCTGGGATTGAGCCATATTATCGGCGGAGATGACCGCTATTACAATAACGTGTTTACCGGTTCCGAAGCAACCTCCAAACGGGCCGGGGCCTTTTACCGGCCGGAATCCATTAAACAGCATTATGGCCTCAATGTATATGATAGCGCATTGTTAAAAATGAAAGCCGGTGGAAATGTTTACCAGAATGGTGCAAACCCCGGCGCTTTTGAAACCAACGTCAAAAAAGAAAATAAAAAGCCAGCGGAATTACTATTTACTGCAGATGGCCGTGTGCAATTAGATTGGGAAGGAACTTCTGCAACCGGCCAATTAATCACCACTGAATTATTAGGAAAGGCAATAATCCCGCAACAATCATTTGGAAATCCTGATGGCGCCGCGCTGAAAATTAATATTGATTATTTCGGTAAACCGCGCAACGCGACACGACCCACCGCCGGACCTTTCCAAAATGTAGCGAGCAACTTAATTACTGTATGGCCGAAAAACGCAAAATAACTACTTGAATAAATCTTTTATCATACGCGTTTCTTTTGTTGCTGCCCTCGGGGGATTATTATTCGGCTTCGACACCGCCATTATTTCCGTGACTATCCCTTATATCACTGCCTGTTTTGGCCTTAGCGAATATATGCTCGGGCGGGCGGTGAGTTCCATACTCACATCACCCGTCAATATTTAGAACAACTGCCTGACCTGCGCATCACGCTCGATGCATCGCATTGGGTCAATGTATCCGAATTGTTATTAGATAACCAGGAATCAGCAATACAACTCGCCCTCGAAAGAACAGATCACATCCATGCACGTATAGGTGCCCCATCTGGCTTCAGTAAATTGGGCAATTCTGCTATTTATTACTATTACCATGTAGAAAGTAATTTTTCGAATAACAGGGTGTCAAATATTCCAAATTGATTGATCAATTCTTTCGCCTGTTTTCCTTTGCAGGAAAAGCCGGCTTTTTCTAAAACTTTACGTGAGGCTATATTGTCTTCGATCGTTTTTGCCTGCAATAGTTCCAGCTGTAATTGCTGTGCGCAATAAGAAATAAATAACGTAAGTGCAGCCGTAACAATACCGCGCGACCAATAGGGTTCCGCGATCCAGTAGCCAACTACTCCCACTTTTTCAGTGATATCTGCTCCAATGGCTCCGACTACTTCATTGTCCCTGGTAATCGCCATGTGTGTCACCGGTTGCTGAACACTTACACCTTTCACAAAGTCTTCTGCATCTGAAATTCTGTAGGGATATGGGAATCGAGCCGTTAAATTTCGGGCGATATTTTTATTATTCGCAAGCTGGGCTAGCGTGTTCACGTCCTGTGGATGCCATCTTCGAATGTGTATGTCACTCATCGGTTATATGGTTCATGAATCTATATACGATTAGATACGCAAATATGCGTTGATTTAAAAGAAGAAGTGCAGTATTATCGTGTTCGTTTCCTATTTGTATTAATTGGGCCGGTACGGGGATGAGTTGGTGGCCTCTAAAAAAATAGCCTGTAAACCATCGATTTACAGGCTATTCAAAATCAAAAAACAGGTATGTCGCTGTAGAGGGAGGACTCGAACCTCCACGAAGCGGTTAGCAATAGCACAATGTTTGTGGTGGTCAACCCCAGTCGCTCCGATTGCTCAGAACGGCATTATACTACGTTTATCCCGTGATCTCCACCCCCGAGACAAGAGGGCATGTCTGCCTAAAATTCCATCACTCCACAGTATAGATCGCTTTGAAAGAACTGATCAGAGCCAAAATTAAAGAAACTTGCTATTGATTGACATATTTCAAATAAATATTTTGAAAATTTAGAAAATATTCAATATATTTGCTTTTCATATTGATTATTTCAAAATCACTTATCTATTATGGCCAATAAATTGAACCTCGATAAACTGGACCTTCAGATCATCCAGGAAATGATGGCTAATGCAGAAACTTCCTACGCCGATCTCGGTAAAAAACTTTTCGTTTCCGGGGGCACCATCCACGTGCGCATAAAAAAACTCGAAGAAGCAGGAATAGTTAAAGGTACGCGCTTAAGCGTGGATCTGAAACAACTCGGCTACGACGTGATCGCTTTTATCGGCATCTATCTCGAGAAAAGCTCACTATATGATTCCGTAGCAGGAGAACTGCGTAAAATTCCCGAAATCACGCGGCTCAATTATACCACCGGCAACTACAGTATGTTCGCAGAAATTATCTGCCGCGATATCAACCAGCTCCGCTATGTTCTCCATGATGAACTGCAAAAAATAAAAGGGATCGAACGCACAGAAACATTTATTTCGCTGGAAGAAAGTTTCTCAAGAAACGCACCCGTATATACACCCTGATCCTTTACTGTTTTACCTGAAGCGCATCCCGCAGGCCATTGCCCAACATATTAAAAGCCAGCACAAGCGCCATAATAGCAAAACCGGGCGCAAGCGCCAGCATAGGATTATGCGTGATGATAAAATTATAATTCTCCTTGATCATTAATCCCCAGCTCGGCTGCGGTGGCTGAACGCCCACACCCAGAAAACTTAAGCCCGCCTCGATAACAATAGCCGACGCAAAATTGGCTGCCGCAATAACAATTACAGGACCCGCTACATTGGGTAAGATATGCCGGACGATAATTCGTGCATTGGAATAACCCAGCGCCCGCGCCGCTTCGATATAGTCCAGTTTACTAATGCCCTGCACCTGCCCGCGGATCAACCTCGCCACATTTACCCAGGTGGTAAGCCCTATCGCCACAAATACCTGCCAGAATCCTTTCCCCAGCACCAGCGTTACCGCAAAAACCAACAGTAAGGTGGGAATGCTCCATACCACATTGATCAGCCACATGATCACATCATCGGCAACACCCTTATAATATCCGGCCACCGCACCCAGCAATACACCGATTGCTAAAGAAAGCAATACCGTCACCAGCCCCACGCCCAGGCTCACCCGCACACCCACAATAAGCCTGCTGAGAATATCCCGCCCGAATTTATCAGTGCCCAGCAGGAATTTAATAGTAGTAAACCGGGCGCCGGGAATATCCCGTTTCGCATAACTCATCCGCTCGGTCACCCCCTCATCAACATATTTATTAATAACGAGGCTGTCCTTTTTCCATTGATAACCACTGACAGGAATAAAATCGAAGTGATCTTTTCTGCCGTTAACCAGTATATCAAAAAACGATTGGTCTGCAATGGCATATTGTCTGGGCAGTTTTAAAAATTGTTGTTTGAAACCGGGCTTTTGGCCTCCTATCTCCACGATGATCCGGTTGGCATTCGGAGAGCTGTCGGGCGCAATAAAATAAGCGAATACGGCAATAACGAAACAGGCGAATATGAACAGCATCCCGCAAAGCGCAGCTTTGTTGCGCAATAATTTTCTCCATGGATGCCGGTAGTCTGTCTTCATTGTTTTTTATGTTGGATCAATCGCGATTTCCAGTGATAAGCGCCGAATTTCCCCATCCATCCTGCAACGATAATATAAATAATATGTACGGGTTGCAGCAGAACAAAATATTTCATCATCGCCGGACGCCCAAAAAACAAAGCCACTGCATTCACCAACGGAAATTCAATAATTATTTTGGCCACTAAAAAAAGAAATAAAAATGCAAACCAGGAAAAATGGATAACAGAAGCCACGCCGAGCACCAGGAAACAACAATTGACCAGGTAAGTGAGCCATAGCGCTACCCGTATCTTCTTATCATCATAATATGAAGCCTTGCTTGCCCACCGGATGCGCTGGTTGAAAAAATCTTTCCAGGTTTTTTCAGCTACCGTTGTCACCACTGCATTTTTATTTTTAAGATAAAATACCTGCTCAGGATGTTTCAGGTAAATTTTATGCATCAGCAGCATATCGTCGCCTGAAGGAATAGTATCGATTCCTTCAAACCCCCGCACTTCATTGAAGGCTGTCCTGGAATAGGCGAGGTTCGCGCCATTGCACATGGTGTGAAAGCGTTTATAAACAGAAGCGCCGGTAATACCCTGCAACGTAAGAAAATCGAGCGCCTGGAATATTCCGATAAAGGACCGCGGCGATTGCATCAAAACAGGCGCTGCGACAAAAGCCGCGTTTTTTTCTGAAGAGAAAGACGATACCACCCGGATCCAGTCGGCTCCCATCACACAATCCGCATCGGTGGTAATCACCAGCTCGCCCATAGAAATTTCGATACCCCTGGCGATAGCGGTTTTTTTACCAGCGGCTTCATTACCCAGCTCATCATACCGGATCTTGTCCAGAAAAGGGGCGAGCTTTTCTTTTGTGCCGTCCATTGAATGATCGTCAACAATAATTATTTCATATTGATCTTCCGGATAATTCTGGTTTACTAAACAGTGCAGAAGATTCCCGATATGTGCCTCTTCATTTCTCACCGCTACCACCACGGAAACCTTCAGAAAAGGAGCTGCGGCAGGCTCGTATTCCGGTATCGCATTCCACCCCCGGCGGTAATAATCGATCAGATAACCATAAGCAGCCAGCAGTAAAAAAAATATTAACAGGAACACGGCCATAAACTCCTTGGAAAGTACAGATAAAATTGCTAAGTTTCGTTATATACTGCTGATAAGCAGTGCACTTAAATCAAAACAAATGAGCACCACAACGCAGGCGGCAACAATAAAGGGTGGAGAATGGTTAATTCGTGAAAGCTCTCCATTTGAGACGTTCATCCCCGAAGAATATAACGAGGAGCAGCAGATGGTGAAAGACATGTGCAACACGTTCCTGGAAACGGATGTGCTGCCGGTGCTTGAGCGCATCGATAAACTCGAACAGGGCCTTATGCCATCCCTGCTGGAAAAGGCCGGCGAACAGGGTTTACTGAGTGTTTCCGTACCGGAAGAATATGGAGGGCTGGGAAAGGATTTTATTACGGCCACGCTGGTGAATGAAGGGCTGGGCGGTGGTTTTTCTTTTTCTGTTGCCGTGTCTGCACATACAGGCATCGGTACCTTACCGATCCTCTATTTTGGCACAGCCGAACAAAAACAGAAATATATTCCAAAGCTTGCCACAGGCGAGTGGAAGGGCTCTTACGGGCTCACCGAGCCAAACAGCGGCAGCGATGCGCTTGGCGCGAAAACGACCGCCACGCTCAGCAAAGACGGAAAATATTATTTGCTCAACGGTCAGAAGTGCTGGATTACCAACGGTGGATTCGCCGATGTGTATACCGTGTTTGCAAAAATCGACGGCACCCAGTTTACCGGGTTTATTGTCGAAAGAGGTTTTGAAGGATTTACGCAGGGCCCCGAAGAACATAAGATGGGAATTAAAGGCTCGTCAACAGTGCAGTTGTATTTCCAGGATTGTAAGGTGCCGGTTGAAAATGTATTGGGAGAAATTGGCAAGGGGCATATCATTGCTTTTAATATTTTGAACATCGGCCGCCTGAAACTTGCGGCCGCGGCGATGGGAGGGGCCAAACGCGCGCTTACCACATCCATTCAGTATGCCACCACGAGAGAGCAGTTTAAAACCGCTATCGCCAATTTCGGCGCAATCAAATCGAAGATCGCGGAAATGGCTATACGCATCTGGGTAAATGAAAGCACCCTGTATCGCACGGCTATGTGGATCGAACAGAAAGAAAAGCAATTGCTCGAATCCGGAAAGCCTTTTAATGAGGCATTACTGGGCGGTGCGGAAGAATATGCGATCGAATGCGCGATCCTGAAAGTATTTGGCAGCGAGATGCTTGATTATGTAGTGGATGAAGGTGTGCAGATTCATGGTGGCAATGGCTTCAGCGATGAATATGTGATCTCCAAAGCATATCGCGACAGCCGTATCAATCGGATCTATGAAGGCACTAACGAAATCAATCGGCTGCTCACGGTGGATATGGTATTGAAGCGTGCCATGAAGGGCCGTCTCGACCTGATGCCGGCTGCCATGAATGTTTCCAAAGAGCTCGTGAGCATACCCGAATTCGGCGCGGATGAAGAAGGCGCTTTTTCGGCAGAAAAAAAAGTAATTCAGAATTTTAAGAAGGCCATATTAATGACCGCCGGGGCGGCCGTGCAGAAATTAATGATGAAGCTCGAAAGCGAACAGGAAATACTGATGCATATCGCTGATATGGCCATCGATACGTTTACGGCAGAAAGCGCCCTGCTGAGATTGATAAAGCTTACCGAACAGAGAGGCGAAGATGCTACACAACTGGAGAAAGATATGGTGCAAACGTATCTTTATGATGCGGCCGACAGGATCAATAAGCACGGCAAAGATGCCATCAATGCATTTGCCGAGGGCGATGAGCACCGCATGATGTTGCTGGGCCTGAAACGATTTACGAAAGCGCCTGCGGTCAATACCCGCACAACCCGAAGAAGAATTGCCGACAAACTTATTGCCGACGGCAAGTATCCACTGTGATAAGTGATTAAATAAAATGACTGTAAAAAATATTTTCGTTCACCACGTTTTCTTTTATTTAAAAAATCCGTCGAGCCAGGAGGACCTGCAGGCCCTGGTGGAAGGGTTGAAAAAATTAAGTGCGGCGCCAACGATAAAAATGTTTCATATCGGTAAACCTGCTGAAACCGACAGGCCCGTTATCGAAAGAAATTATTCCGTTTCCTGGTTATTGCTGTTTGACAACCCTGAAGATGAAGCCGCTTACCAGGTTGATCCGATACACCTGCATTTTGTGGAAACCTGCAGGCATCTCTGGGAGAAGGTTGTGATATACGATTCGGTGAATCAATGATCTGTTTATGAAATCCACCGCACTGCTTACCGGAAAGCTCATTGCTGTACTGCTTTTTATTTCAGTCAGCTCCTGTTCCGTAAATAAAAAATTATCGTCAAAAGACGATGATCGGTTACAGTTAACCATCGTACAGGTGAATGATGTGTATGAGATCGCACCGCTATCCGGCGGCGCTTACGGGGGCCTGGCCCGGATCGCAACAATTAAAAAAGAAGAATTAAAATCAAACCCCAACACATTGTTGGTTATTGCCGGCGATTTTTTGAGTCCTTCTGTGTATAACAGTTTAAGATATGAAGGACGGAAGATCCGCGGACGGCAAATGGTTGACGCCATGAACGCAGCATGTTTCGATATCGCAGTGTTCGGAAATCATGAATTTGATATCACGAGAGATGAATTGCATCAAAGATTGGATGAATCGAAATTCCAGTGGATATCTTCCAACTGTTTTGAAAAGACCGGCGATCATATTGCCCCGTTTTACCGGCAGGAAAATGGAAGGAAAGATACATTGCCTGCATATAAGATCATGACCTTCACAGATGCAGATGGTACCACTGCAAAAGTTGGTTTTATCGGCATAAATATTCCCGCTAACGCCGCAGCATACGTGCAATATGCGAATCCGCTCACTACGGCCGAAAATATTTATAACCGGATAAAGGATTCATGCGATATCGTTATACCTATTACTCATCAGACGATACAGTCGGATAGTATCCTGGCGATAAAGCTGCCGCAGGTGCCGGTTATTATCGGCGGACACGAGCATGATATGCGATTCAAAAAAGTGGGAAATGTTTATATTACGAAGGCCCACGCCAATGCCCGCACCGCTTTTATCATTAAAATAGATATTGATAAAAGAAATAAAACCTTTCGTGCGCACCCGGAATTAAAACCATTGGATGTTTCGGTGCCGCTCGACAGCTCGGTGTCTGTTGTGGTGGAGAAATGGAAGAAGATCGCCAATGATAATTATTCCAGCCTGGGCTTCGACCCGTCGAAAATCGTGATGCAGCAGGGCGACTCGCTCGACGGAAGAGATACGCCCACAAGGGATCATCCCACCAACCTCACCGGTTTAATTGTAAAAGCTATGGCTTTTGCCTGCCCGGATGCTGATATTGCCATCCTTAATTCGGGTTCGATAAGACTTGATGATATTTTATATCCCCCGATCTCTCAATACGATATTCTCAGGACATTACCGTTTGGCGGTTCAATAAGAGAAGTGGAAATGAAGGGCTCGTTGCTGAAGCAGGTTCTTGATATCGGGCAATCGAACCGCGGTTCCGGCGGCTATCTCGATCATACACCGCTGGCCGCTATCGACACTTTAAGAACCTATCATGTTGCCCTGCCCGATTTTCTTTTGAATGGCGGTGAAAAGAATCTCGGCTTTCTCACTCCTAAGAATCCTTTGATCACCAGGGTTTACCCCGAAGAAACCGGCAATACCGACCCGCGATCGGATATACGGCTGGCCGTGGTTGTGTACCTCTCGAAGGGCAAATGATTAAGTTTCAGGCAGAGATCAAAGATTGGCAAAGAATTACCTTTCGCGGCACCGGATTTACGCTTTGCGACTTCGCGTGCAATCAAACCTTCGTATTTTTGTGGCATGAGTGAAGCATTGAAACTGCCCGTGCCGCCCCTTACATCCAAAGATTTTGCTACCGACCAGGAAGTGCGCTGGTGTCCCGGCTGCGGTGATTATTCCATTCTCGCGCAGGTGCAGAAAGTGATGCCGGGATTAGGCATTCCAAGAGAAAACATCGTTATTATTTCCGGCATCGGCTGCAGCAGCCGCTTCCCCTATTATATGAACACCTATGGCATGCATTCGATTCATGGAAGGGCCACCGCCATTGCCTCCGGCCTGAAGGCCTCGCGGCCGGAACTGAGCATATGGGTGGTCACCGGTGATGGGGACGGGCTCAGCATCGGCGGCAATCATACCATTCACCTGCTGAGAAGGAATTTCGATGTCAATATTCTCCTGTTCAATAACCAGATTTACGGGCTAACGAAGGGGCAGTACTCCCCCACTTCAGAGTCGAAGAAGGTCACGAAGTCTACACCTTACGGAAGCATCGATCATCCGTTTAATCCGCTGGCGCTGGCCATGGGCGCCGATGCCAGTTTCATTGCACGTTCGATGGACCGCGACCCCAAACATCTGCAACAATCCCTTATCAGGGCCAATGCGCACAAGGGTGCGTCTTTTTTGGAAATATACCAGAACTGCAACATCTTCAATGACGGCGCTTTCGAAATCTTCACCGAAAAATCGACCAAGCCCCAGGAAACCTTGTTTCTCGAGCAGGGCAAGCCATTAGTATTTGGCGCGCAGCAGCAAAAGGGAATCAGGCTCGATGGATTTAAACCGGTCATTGTTGAGCTGGGCAATGGTGTGTCGGCAGATGATCTCTGGATTCACGACGAAAATGATTTTTACAAGGCGCAGATACTGGTGCGGATGTTCGACGATCCGGCTATCGAGGGACACCTGCCCAGGCCTTTCGGTGTTTTTTACGAAACCGAACGGATGACCTACGAGGACCTGATGAGTTTACAGATCGAAGAAGTGATCAGCGCCAAAGGACGCGGCGACCTGGATAAATTACTGCGCGGCAACGAAACCTGGACAATTTATTAATTACCCGGAATAGTCAGGCGGTGTGAAACATTTCGTGATTACCGCAGTGGGTGCTGCAACAGTATAGCAAATAGGGACTATGGTTCGCTAGACAGACTGGCTGACACTATCCTTTTGGATAGCCAGGAATTAAGGTTAAATTTAATAATAAATAAGGTATCATGGGAGTTGTAAAACTAGTAGATCAGGAAATAACGCAATATCTGCCGCATCTCAACACGCGCCAGAAGCAGGCTGTTTTAGGTATAGTTAAAACCTTCGCATCGGAGCAAAAAGATTGGTGGGATGAGATAAGTGCTGAACAACAGCAGGCCATTGATAAATCTTTAGCTGAAATGAAGGCAGGAAAATTGACATCTCATGATGAAGTGATGAAAAAATATAAGAAATGGTTGAAGAAGTGATTGATAAAGTGAAGTGGACTCCTGCCGCTCAAGCTACTTTTAATAATATTGTTCAATACCTCGTCAAAGAATGGTCGGAAAAAGAAGTTCAGCAATTCATAAATAACATTTCCATCTTTTTATCTGCATTAAAACGGCATCCTGAGATGTGCCGTCCCTCTATAAAGAAAAAACATGTTCGTATAGGTATTCTAAATAAGCATACTCAACTTGTCTACCATTATAAGCCCGGAGCAAAACAAATAGAAATATTGTTGTTCTGGAATTTCAGGCAGAATCCTGCCAGATTTAAATATTGATTTATTAAAAGTGGTATCCTTAGATCGGGCATGATGATTAAGCAAAAAATAGCTGTAAAACCTTGGCTGCCTAAAATGGTCGCTATAATTTAGCAGTAAGTGAAAATCAACAATAAAAAGAAATATCTTAGTTTTCTAAAATTTAAAAGAGACTTCCAAAAATATGGCCTGGAAAAAGCACGCAGCTATGAACTGCTGCTTCATTGGCTTAAAAACAGGCTTAGCAGATCGCAATTCCTTATTCTTTCAGGTATCCTTGTAGGCTGTACCGCAGGACTGGCGGGCGTGATGCTGAAAACACTGGTGCATCATATCCATACTTTCATCACGACCAAAGTCTATTTTGAATACCAGATACCCTTTTACATCATCTTCCCCTTTCTCGGAATTGTACTTACCACCGGTATCGTGCTTACGATATTCAAGGGCCAGGACAGGAAAGGGATTGCTGCCATTCTTTATGAAATTGCCCAGAATTCCAGCATTGTTTCGTCAGTTAAAATGTATTCTCAAATGGTGCAAAGTGCCATTACTGTCGGATTCGGAGGTTCTGCCGGCCTGGAAAGCCCGATGGCTGTTACCGGCGCTGCCATCGGCTCCAACTATGCACAAACGTACAGGCTGGCCTATAAGGAACGTACGTTGCTATTGGCTGCCGGCGCTGCCGCCGGAATCGCTTCGGCGTTCAATGCGCCCATTGCAGGTATTATGTTCGCCTTCGAAATCTTGCTCACCGGCGTTGTTTTTACGGATTTTGTTCCCTTGGTGGTCGCGGCGGTTTGCGGCAGCCTTTTGTCGAGGATCCTGCTTCGGGAAGACATTTTGTTCAGGGTTTATACCAGGGAGGCTTTCAATTACGTAAACATTCCCTATTACCTGGTTTTAGGAGTTATAACCGGTTTGTATGCCCGGTATTTTGTTGTGGTTTCGCAAAAGGTAGAGCATTTTATGAAGGGGCTCAAAATGAGCCGGATGCGGAAAGCGATGTTTGGCGGGGCAATCCTTTCATTGCTTTGTGTACTATTGCCGCCTTTGTTCGGAGAGGGTTATGGTGTTGTAAAGGCATATAGCAATGGTAATATTCACGCACTCATCGAGAATAGTTTTTTCAGGTATCTCGATTTTAAGGAATGGACAATTATCTTGTTTTTGGTTCTCGTTCTTCTTTTTAAAGCATTCGCCACCTCTTTTACCATTTTTAGCGGGGGAAATGGCGGCAATTTTGCACCATCGCTTTTCGCCGGAGGCACACTGGGCTATTTGTTTGCTATTATTTGTCAGCAGCTGGGCTTTAGCGAGGTCCCTGTTAATAACCTGGTTTTGGTAGGAATGGCAGGCGCAATGAGTGGGGTGTTATATGCACCGCTTACCGCTATATTCCTGATTGCAGAGTCCAGCTTCGGGTACGATCTTTTCATTCCGCTGATGATTGTTTCGGTCATCTCTTTTCTTTTTGCGAAATGGTTTTCTCCTATTTCACCGGATTTGAAAACCCTGGCGGACCAGGGAAAAATATTTACCAGTAAACATGATAAAAATCTCCTGTCCCGCCTGAAAACCGAAGATTTTATTGACAAGCGCTCGCAGGTCATTAACGTAAATGCATCGGTGGATGATTTATTTGAACTGGTGAAGAATGGGAATAAAAATATTTTTGCCGTGGTGGATGATCGCGGAATATTAAAGGCAATCCTTACTTTAGATGACATCAGGCCCTATCTCTTCAGTAAAGATAATGAGGACGTTAAAATAACGCAGATGATGAAATCGCCACCTGCCGTAATTCATCCGGAAGACCATCCCCTGAAAATACTTCAGATGTTCGACAATACCGATACCTGGAACCTCCCGGTGGTAAATAGCAATAACGTTTTTCTGGGCTTCATTTCCAAGTCTTCTATACTAACAAGCTACAGGGAGCTTTTAAAAGCCTACTCGGATTAATAGTAATCGGGTCACGGGGTGAAATAAACGCTGAAGCAGGGGGAGCCGGCAGGCCACCTTACCTCTTATCCCCGCCCGGATTTAGTACAAAAAAATGCCAGCGATGAAAATCGCCGGCCTGTGCTTACCTCTGAAACCACAAAAAGAAAAAGTTTAATTATATGTAAGCAGTTAGTACTGGTTACATAATTATAATAAGTTTGTCAATAATCGTTATAAGATCGCAAAATACAAAACGGGCAGGAATTCAGAAGATTGGATATTTCTTGCGCCTTCAGCAATTTCTTTAGTAAAACTGCCGGCTATTGAGTAAAAGTAAAGACGTTTTTCTAATAAATCAACAAAATGTAAAAGATTTTTTATTTTATTGACCTCTTACATTCCTATTATAATAAATCGATATTTATTTACCAAACTCCAGTTCTTTCTTTGCCGCCTGCTGAATTTTCTCCCGCTTATAGTCGTACCACCAATGGGGAGCAGTCTTTTTCATCAGGGTGTCGATGTTGCGCATCCCTACGATATTCCAAAGGCCCCGGGCTATTCCCGGCACACTGCGCTGCAGCGCACGCAGGCTCATGGCGAAGCCACTATCGATATATTCCATATGGTGCCAGTAGCCGGCAGGCATAAACAGCGTGTCGCCGTGCTCGAGCACCACTTCATATCCCTGGGCCAGTTTCAGGGCGGGAAACTGCTGGTAATCGGGCTTGCCATTGCCCTGGCTGTAGTGGCTGAAATCGGCCAGGCTCAGCACCTCGAATGGCTTGCGATACAGCTTGTATTGTTCCCCGAAAGGAAAAAGCAGCACCCGCTTGCGGCCCGCAAACTGCGTGTGCAGGATATGCGACATATCAATATCAAAATGCATGTGGGTGATGCTGGTCTGCCCGCCTACGAATAACATGGGCGCTCTTTTTACGAAACCACGCATCAGGTGCTCCGGCCAGGTGAAGTCCTGCGTCAGCTGAGGCGCATGGCTGAAGATATTAAATAAAAATATTCTCCATTCTGCGGGGCCCCTGCTTACCATATCCACATATTCACCGAATGTGACATAATCATCGGCTTTATTCACCGGTGTATAGGCATCACTTTTGATATTATTATAAATCCCGACCCGTTTGGATCCAACGATATCTTTAAAATAAGTCCAGGTCCATTTGTTATAAGCCGGCCATTGTTTGGCAAGATCTGTGAGAACCACCGGGAGGCCCGGTTTGTAATATTTTTGTTTAAAGTCCAGGTCACTGATTGTTCCTATCTTCTCAATAGGTTGTAAGCGCATTTCGAAAAAATTTGCTCAAAGTTAATATTAAATCATTCACATGTATTTACACATTCATCCGCAAAATCCCCAGCCCCGAAACATTGCAACGGCCGTTGAAGTGCTGTCGGAGGGAGGGGTGATCATCTACCCCACCGACACCATCTATGGACTGGGTTGCGATATCCACCAGCACAAAGCCCTCGACCGGATTTGCCGGATCAAAGATGTGGACCCGCGAAAGGCGCAGCTTTCGTTTGTGTGCTACGACCTGAGCCACATGAGCAAGTACATTAAAACAATTTCCACATCCATGTACCGGATGCTGAAAAATTACCTTCCCGGCCCGTATACCTTTATCCTTCCCGCGAGCAGGGAAGTGCCTAAATTATTGAAGAGCAAAAAAGATACGGTGGGCCTGCGCATTCCCGATAACCTGATTGCGCGTAATATTGTAAAAGAACTGGGCCATCCCATCCTTAGTGCATCGCTGCCCGGAGAAATGGTGGAAGAATATACCGATCCCGACCTGATCAGCAGGAATTTTGAGAAACTGGTGGATGTAGTGATAGATGGAGGTATAGGCGGAATGACGCCTTCCACTGTTGTCGACTGCACAGGCGATGAGCCGGTAGTTGTGCGCATGGGACTGGGCGAATGGCCGGAAAAATTATCAGTATGAGTGAAGATCTTTTTGCAAAATTCCTTTCACCGGAATTCTCGCTGGAAACACCGCGTGTGATCCTGCGGCCGATGAAGAAAGATGACTACGAAGTATTGCTGCCGCTGGCTTCCGATCCGGCAATCTTTACGTATTTCACACGAGACCTCAGCCAGCCCGGAGAGCTCAGCGCATGGATGGACGAAGCCTTTGCGGCGAAAGCCGCCAGGACGAGAATGCCATTTATCATTTACGACAAAGATGAAAAACAGGTTTGCGGCTGCACAAGCTATGGCAATATCTCTTTTTACGATAGAAGAATTGAGATCGGCTGGACCTGGCTGGGAGCTGATTTTATCGGTAAAGGCGTAAATAAACAGGTCAAATTTGCTTTGATCAGTTATGCATTTGAAGTGATGAAAATGGAACGCGTGGAAATAAAAACAGATATGTTGAATGAAAGATCAAAAGCCGCGCTGATAAAAGTGGGCATGAAACCGGAAGGCGTTCTGCGCAGCCACATGCTGATGCACTCGAACCGCAGAAGGGATTCGATATATTTCAGCATCATCAGGGAAGAATGGGGAGAAAGAAAAAAGAGTTTTTTTGCAGAACTCATCTAATTGCTTTTTACTTTTGAAAAAACGCACTCGCCTTGCTGAAAGCAACTTTCCAATCGGTTAAAGCGGAAGCCGGCTGTGATGAAGCCGGAAGAGGATGCCTCGCAGGGCCCGTATTCGCCGCGGCGGTTATTCTGCCGCCCGATTTTTTTCATCCGTTGCTGAACGACTCCAAGCAGGTGCCGGAACCGGTGCGCAATGAGTTAAGAATATATATTGAAAACAATGCGATAGCATATAGTGTGGCGCAGGTGGACCACGAAGAAATAGACCGGATCAATATTTTAAAAGCGTCGATCAAAGCGATGCATCTTGCATTGGACAGTTTGAAAAAGCGCCCGAAATTATTACTCATCGATGGCAACCGGTTTTATAAATATCGCCGTACGCCGCACAAATGCGTAATCAGGGGCGATAGCATTTATGCTTCGATTGCGGCTGCCAGTATTCTCGCAAAAACCTGCCGTGATTCTTTTATGCAGCACCTGCATGAAGAATTTCCGCATTATAAATGGAACACCAATAAGGGCTACGGTACAATCGACCATCGCCAGGCAATCGCAACGCATGGCCCTTCTCCTTACCATCGCAGAAGCTTTAGCTGGGGACTGACTGCTGAGCCCGCATTAACACTTTTTGAGGAATGAACAGATCCCGCGCATCAGGAGCAGTAGCAATATGGATTGGCATTGGCGTATTTATGTTACTGGTGCAGGTAATTCTTGGAGGCGTCACCCGCCTCACCGGTTCGGGGCTTTCCATAACGGAATGGAACGTTATTACCGGTGCATTGCCGCCTTTAAATGAACACGACTGGATAGCAGAGTTTGATAAATATAAACAGACACCGCAGTTCCAGTTGCTCAATACTGATTTCACGTTAAAGGATTTTAAATTTATTTTTTTCTGGGAATGGATGCATCGCCTCTGGGCGCGCTCCATTGGCGTGGTATTTATTATCGGCTTTGTGTATCTCGTTGCAAAAAAATATCTGAAACAGGAGATGGTGAGGCCCCTGCTGATCCTGTTCTTATTGGGCGCGATGCAGGGAGCGATAGGATGGATAATGGTGGCCAGCGGCCTCACCGGCGATGCTGTGTATGTGAAACCCACCCGGCTGGCGATGCATTTTATTTTTGCGATGGTATTGATTGCGTATGCTTACTGGTTTTTTCTGGAGCTTACCGCCGGAAGATCCCAACGTGTATTTGCCCCGCGGATAAAAACGATGAGTAACTGGATGCTGGCGCTGATCGTTTTTCAACTGATATTCGGTGCGCTGATGGCGGGGCATAAAGCCGCCACCGCGGCGCCCACCTGGCCGGATATTAACGGCAGCATGATACCCCCGGACCTTTTCAGGGAAAAACCCGCACTGCTTAATTTTATCGATAACCGCATCACCATACATTTTGTGCATCGCACCCTCGCGTACCTGATCCTGTTGCTGACGGTAATCTTTACTGTAAATGTTTATCGCATCCCGGCTGCCACCCGCTTGTGGAAGTTTTTCAGGCCCGTTCCGCTGTTGCTGGTGCTGATACAGGCCGCCCTTGGAATTTTTGCTTTGCTGCTGAGCCCTCATATTGTGCCCAATCACTGGGGCACGTTCGAGTGGCTGGCGCAATTGCACCAGGTAGTGGGCATGTTGATGGCGCTGAGTTTCGTCAGCTTTGTTTACCTGGCTTCTTCGCGACCTACCCCGGCGCTTCCTTAGTTCGTTTATGTGAGAATCGCTGCTGAGCGCCGCCTCTCAGCAGGAGGGGATGCAGGCGCGCTGATTATTTTGAAGCCGCAATTAATCCGGGAGCCACGTCCCCACCGAAGGAGGGGTAGGACTGGGTCGCTTCACAGCCGCATTTGTATTTGGAACCAATATTGAGTATTTTAGAGACAGGCCGGACTTACTATCATGAAGGTTTTTTTAAGAGGATTATATTATTCGTTTCCGATACAATTGGTGCTTTTGCATTTAAAAAAGTTCCAGGTGCTGCTGCTATTCTGGGGGATCTTGTTTTTTACCATCGGGGGAAGTTTCATGAACAGCTACGGGGCCGATTCGCTTTTTCTTGCACCCGAGTACCTGGGCGAGGTTAATCCCCTCAGCGCTGCGATAATGGGCGTTGCCATCGCTGTGTTTATTATGAGCTGGAATATAACAACATTTATTTTATTCAGCCGGCACCTGCGTTTCCTCGCAACCACCACCAATCCTTTTCTGAAATATTGTATTAATAATTCCATCATTCCACTTACATTCCTGATTTATTATTTTATTGAAACAATACAATTCGAAAAATATAAGGAATTGATGAGCATAGGGCAGATAGCAGCTTCTGTGCTGGGATTTGTATGTGGAATGATATTGCTGGTAGCTGTTTCGTTTCTCTATTTTTTCAGGGCCGATAAATCCATCAGCAGGATATTAGCGCCTGTAATGGTAAACCCAAAAATGTTCAAAGAGAAATTTCATAATACCGATAAAAAGATTTACCAGAGCCGGTTGATAAAAGTGGAATGGTATTTCAACGCAAGATTCGGTTTGCGCAAGGCGAGGGACGTGACCCATTACAGCCATGATTTTTTCGAGATGATATTCAGCCGGCATCATTTTGCTGCGGTCATCAGCATTTTTATCTCTTTTCTTTGCCTGATACTCGTTGGCTTCCTGCTCGACAGCCCCTATTTCCAGTTGCCCGCAGCAGCAGGCATCACCATCTTCTTTTCCATATTAATTGCGTTGTCGGGTGCAATCTCTTATTTTTTGCAAAACTGGAGCATACCCTTCCTGGTGCTGCTGATACTGGCGCTGAATATTTTGTATCGCTATGGTATTATCGATCCGGGCAATAAAGCCTATGGCCTGGATTATAAAAACCAGCGGCCCGAATATTCGAAAGAAGAACTGCTGAAATTATGCAGCAATGAAAATGTCGAACGCGATAAAAAAAATATGATCGCGATCCTGAACAGATGGAAGAAGAAACAACAGGAAGAAAAGCCCTACCTGTACATGGTCAGCGTTAGCGGCGGAGGCAACCGCAGCGCCAATTTTACCATGAATGTGATGCAGCGGCTCGACAGCCTGAGCCACGGCGAACTGATGAACAAAACGTTTCTGATCACCGGCGCATCGGGTGGTATGCTCGGCGCAAGCTATTATCGCGAACTGACCAACCAGCGCAGCAGCGGCATTGATCCCGACGACCGGAAATACGTGGATGATATTTCGCAGGATCTGCTGAATGCGATATTCACTTCTTTCGTGGCCCGCGATCTGGCGGCGCCCTCACAGAAATTCCGCGTGGGCGAATATGATTACATCAAAGACAGGGGCTATGCCTTTGAACAGAAACTCGACCGCAACACGCGCGGCCTCATGAACAGGCAACTGAAGGATATTGCCGCCGATGAAAGAAATGCGCGGACGCCGCTGATGATGTTTAATTCGGTGGTGACAAGAGATGGAAGAAAAATGGTCATCAGCACACAGCCCGTCAGCTTTTTGATGAAGCCGGCGAACGATCCTTCCCTGATGGGAGCCGTTGACCCCGATGCTATTGATTTCAGCGCGTTTTTTAAGAACCAGGACCCGATGAACCTGCGCCTGCTGACCGCTCTTCGTATGAATGCCACATTTCCCTATGTGTTACCTAACGTGTGGCTGCCGAGCACACCCGTTATCGATGTGATGGATGCAGGACTAAGAGATAATTACGGCCCCGAAACCGCTGCGCGTTTTATAGAAGTGTTTAAAGACTGGATAGAAGAAAATACCGCGGGCGTGGTGCTGATACAGATCCGCGACCGGATCACCGGCGGATGGGATCATCCCTATGAGTCTACCGATATTACCGAGTTGTTTACAAAACCCTTACTGATTCTGCAATACAACTGGTACAAGATGCAGGATTATAATCAGAACGATCTGCTTAGCCTTACACAAACTTCCCTGGGCAGGAAATTCCATCGCATCGTTTTTCAGTATGTGCCTAAAAAAGAAGATGCGGGTGCGGCCCTTAATTTTCATCTTACCAGGGGAGAAAAACAGAATATTTATGAGGCGCTGGATAATGAAGGCAACTCGAATTGCTTTAAACAGTTTTATTCGTTGATACCCTCTTCTGAAAAAATTCCTGCATCGCTGCACGCAGAAACCGTTCGGGAAAAACAGTAACCGGCCCGGGAAAAACAGTGCAGGCGCAACGCGTAAGCATTAGGGCTGCAATAAACGAAAGGCGTTCGGGATCATTTTTAATTTAATAATGCTGATGGGCGCGACCGGCTCTCCATCGATATGCAGCGGTGCGGAATCGTGATTAATAATCGTTGCTTCACTGGCCTGGAAATAAGCGATGCTTTTACTTTTCCGGTATTGATCGATTTCCTGCAACATATTTCTTCCCGCTATCTGGTGCAATAAATAAAATGGCAGCATCAGTTTGCTCATCCTGCTCACCACAACGAGATCAAACAACCCGTCATTCAAACTCGCCCTGGGAGCAATCGTTACATTGTTCCCAAACTGGTTGCTGTTGGCCACACACAGAAAAAATGCTTTTGTATCAATGCTTCTTCCGGCTGTTTGTATGGTAAATGAAAACGGCTTCGATTTAAAATAATGCAATGCCGACAGGCGCAGATAGGTTTTTAACCCTCTTTTTTTGAGTTTGGCGAAATCGTGCGCCACCTGCGCATCGGCGCCTATGCCGCACATCATGCAGGAAAATTTATCGTTAATATAAAACCCATCGATAAAATCGGCCCGCCCTTCGAAAATAATCTTCAGCGCTTTATCGGTCGATGCGGGAATGCCCGCAGCGAAAGCGAGCCCGTTTCCGGAACCCATCGGAATAATTCCCACACGTACACCGGTATTCAGTATGGCGGAGGTTACGGTGCTTACCGAACCATCTCCGCCGCAGATAATGATATCCGTTATTTGTTCCGAAATTATTTTCTCTTCCAGCCAGCTGTAATCTCCATCGGCCCGGGTATCGAGGATCTCGTACGCCAACCCTTTTTCTCTGGTTTTCTGGATGATCGTTTCCCTGACAAGGGATTTTTTCTTTGTACCTGATATCGGATTAATAAAATAAACCAGCTTTCTCTGCATCTTTAACTCCTGGGACTAATTTTTAAAATGTCGGTCATAAATCGTTCTATCTCGTTCTGCACACCTTCCACGTCGCCGGATTTGATATACGAGCCCAGCACATGATTACCCGCTTTGGGCATGGGCACTTTTCTTTTTTTATCTGCAGGCGTACCCATTTCTTCAAACATCTTCAGCATCGCATCCACTTTTACCACGCTATCCTGGTGAATGGGGTCTTTATAATAATACAGTAATAAGGCGGGCTGCGTTACTTTTTTGAAGGTTTCAGGTTTCATGCCTGTCTCCAGCATTTCTTCGAGCTGGGTCACTGCTTCCAGGCGATAGCCGTAGTTCCAGTATTGTTTATAGATCGGCCTTGTATCGGACGAATAAACATATTTGCTGCCTATTACCATCCGGGCCACCTGCAGGCCCCAGGGATTGTTGAGCAGCCACGCATTGTTATCAAAAATGGCAATGTTGGGAGAGAGCAGGATGATGGAGTATACCTCCGGGTAAACGGCTGCCAGCATCAGCGCCAGCGTGCCCCCGGTAGAAGTGCCCATCAGGATTACTTTGTTACCGAGTTTTGAGCCGATTTCCAGGGCCTGCCTGGCGGTCTCCCAAAGCTCGTCGACCGTGAGGTTTACCAGTTGTTCGGTGGTGTCGATGCCGTGCTCGGCGAGCCGCGAGAGATAGAGGTTGCAACCGAATTTCTTTGCAATATTCCGGTGTACGGGATCTCCTTCGGCCTGGGAAGCCGAAAAACCGTGCAGGTAAACGATGGCGTATTCCGTTTTTTGCCGTGATGAGTCGGCCCACACGATTCGCGCCTGGTTATCCGGGCGAAGGTGATGAAGTGATTCAATATCAGCCACATAGCTTTCCAGGCTGTCGGGTGAACCAGGCACGGACAGCAGGGTTTTATCGTAAACCGGCGTGCGGGGGTGCGGTCCGATCAGGTAAGCGATGACCAGGCAGAGAGGAATGACGATCCATAAACGCCTTTTGCGCATCAGGGTTTATTTATGCTGTGAATATATAGAATAGACCAGAGTTTTGACGTAACTTTGCGCCTCGAAATTTTAATATGAACATCCGTAACATAGCTATTATTGCTCACGTTGACCACGGTAAAACCACCCTGGTTGACAAGATCCTTCACACCACAAAGGTTTTTCGCGACAACCAGGAAACGGGGGAACTCATCATGGACAGCAACGACCTGGAAAAAGAACGTGGTATAACGATCTTTAGCAAGAACGCTGCTGTTGAATACAAAGGTGTAAAAATAAATGTAATCGATACACCGGGGCACAGTGATTTTGGTGGCGAGGTGGAACGTGTGCTTAAAATGGCCGACGGCGTGCTGCTGTTGGTAGATGCATTTGAAGGCCCGATGCCCCAGACCCGGTTCGTGTTGCAAAAAGCATTGCAGCTCAACCTCAGGCCTATCGTAATCATTAACAAGGTAGACAAGCCCAACTGCCGTCCCGAAGAAGTGCACGACGCGGTTTTTGAATTGTTCTTCAACCTCGACGCAACAGAAGAACAATTGGATTTTCCAACGATCTATGGTTCTTCAAAGCAGGGCTGGATGAATACTTCTCTTGAGCCATCGGCCGATATTACGCCGCTGCTGGATGCCATCCTCCAATATGTGCCGGAGCCGAAAGTAGAGCAGGGTACCCTTCAGATGCAGATCACTTCGCTCGATTATTCTTCCTTCCTGGGAAGGATCGCAGTGGGCAAGGTGGCCAGGGGTTCTATAAAAGAAAATCAGAACATCGCACTGGTACAGGCCGATGGCGCGATAAAAAAATCGAAGGTCCGCGAGCTTTACACCTTCGAGGGAATGGGAAAGAAAAAAGCTTCCGAAGTGTTCGCGGGAGATATCTGCGCCGTCGTGGGCCTGGAAGAATTTAATATCGGAGATACTATCACAGATGTTGATAATCCCGAAGCGTTGCCCGTGATCAGCGTGGACGAGCCAACGATGAGCATGATGTTCAGCATCAACAATTCACCTTTCTTCGGAAGAGATGGAAAATTCGTTACCTCGCGCCACCTGCGTGACAGGCTGATGAAGGAAACGGAAAAGAACCTGGCGCTGCGCGTGGAAGATACCGATGGAGCCGATAGCTTCCTGGTATTCGGAAGGGGCATCCTGCACCTCGGTATCCTGATCGAGACGATGAGAAGGGAAGGATTTGAACTGACCGTGGGGCAGCCGACTGTTATTGTAAAAGAAATCAACGGCAAAAAGCACGAACCTTACGAAAACCTGGTAGTGGACGTTCCCCAGGAATTCAGTGGCAAGGTAATTGACCTGGTAACCCAGCGTAAGGGAGAACTGACCGTGATGGAAAGCAAGGGCGATATGCAGCACCTCGAGTTCGATATCCCTTCAAGGGGATTGATCGGGCTGAGAAGCAATATGCTCACCAACACGGCCGGCGAAGCGGTAATGGCACACCGGTTCAACGAATACAAACCCTGGAAAGGAGCCATACCCGGCCGGAACAACGGGGTGCTTTTATCGAAGAATACAGAAAGAACGACAGGCTACTCAATAGACAAACTCCAGGATCGCGGCACATTCTTCGTGGACCCGGGAGAAGAGGTATATGCAGGCCAGATTATTGCGGAACATATCAAGCCCGGCGACCTGGTGGTGAATGCCACCGAGGCCAAGAAACTGACCAATCACCGCGCCAGCGGCAGCGATGATGCAGCACGCATTGCCCCGAAGACCTTGATGACGTTGGAAGAATGCATGGAATATATTCAGCAGGACGAATGCATCGAAGTGACGCCAAAAGTGATCAGGTTAAGAAAAGTGGTACTGAACGAAGAAGACAGGAAGAAAGTGCAAAGAAGCATGGCAAACGCCTAGGGAGGTTAAAAGTTAAAACGGAAGACTTAAAAACACCCGGGCCCCGGATTTTTAACTTTTGACTTTTAAGTTTTAACTTGTTTAAAATGAAGACATTAACAGCATTGATCTTATTGTTGTCGGTTGCCGGCACTGCTGCAGCCCAGTGTTCCATCTGCACCAAGACCGCATCTCAGCTTGGAGAAGAAGCTGCACGCGGATTGAACGGTGGCATACTTTACCTGGCAGCCGCACCGTTATTGATTGCGGGGTATATCGGATTCAGGTGGTGGAAGAATAATTCATAAAAAGTCTATGTTGTTCTCGATTTTAATTCCATCCTGGAACAATCTTCGTTATCTGCAGTTGTGCGTGCGGAGCATCCGTGAACATTCGCGTTTCAAACACCAGATTATTGTTCATGTGAACGAAGGCTCCGACGGCACCCTCGAATGGCTGAAGGAACAGGATGATATCGAGTTCACATACACAGCGGAAAATATTGGCGTTTGCTACGCGCTCAATATGTGCAGGGTGCTCGTGAAGACCGATTATATCGTGTATATGAACGACGACATGTATGTGTGCCCCGGCTGGGACGCCGGCCTGATGAAAGAGATCAAATCAGTAGGTCATGACCTTTTCTTTTTTTCTGCTACCTGCATCGAGCCGCTTGCTTCGAGCAATTGCGTGATAGAAATGGATTTCGGCACGGGCGCAAATTCATTCAGGGAAAAGGAATTACTGGAAAAATATTGTTCCCAGCCAAAGGATGACTGGCAGGGCGCCACCTGGCCGCCGAATATCGTGCACCGGAACACCTGGGACATGGTGGGCGGCTATAGCACGGAATTCTCTCCCGGTATGTATTCCGATCCCGATTTTTCCATGAAGCTCTGGAATGCCGGGGTAAGGTTGTTCAAAGGGGTAAGCAGCAGCAGGGTATATCATTTCAGATCAAAATCGACACGAAGGCACGAAGTGAAAAATAAAGGATACTATACGTTTATTTCCAAGTGGGGAATTACGTCAAGTACGCTTACCCGGTATTTTCTGCGAAGAGGAGAGGCTTTTGACGGGCCGCTGAAAGAGCCCACGGAAAATCCTGTGATCCGGGTAAAGAATTTCTTCAAGCGGATCGGCGCTTCTTTTATGATTGGATGAGGGAGCCTTTAAAATTTACTTATTGCCCGGTATAAATTGAAATCCGGGCGCTGATGATTCTGTTCCAGCAGGGTTCTTAATTCTTCCTTATTTATTTCATTCATCTTTCTCTTAAGAATTAATTGCAGTGCGCGCTTTAATAAGATATCAATTTGTTTTTCCCGCACCGTGTTTTGCTGATGTTGTGCGATAGCA
>JBGAJL010000125.1:0-11253 GCA_044224935.1 Flavitalea sp. | reverse complement strand
ATGGGCAGAACTGTTTTACTGAAAACGGAAAAGGGCAGCACTGTAATGATCAGTTCGTTAAGGGTTCCGCCATTTAGCCTGAGCCAGCTTACTTCTTTTGATATAAAACCGGAATTATTTGATTTTATTGTCGCAAAAGGTGTGAACGCGCCTGTTGCAGCGTATGGCCCGGTTTGTCAAACTATAATCCAGGTAAACACACCCGGAACAACAAGCGCAGATATGTTCAGCTTTAATTATAAAAACAGGAGAAAGCCACTTTTTCCTTTTGAGGAAATGGCTTACCCTGCTGCGACGTATGAATAAGTTTCACCCTGCAAGCATTAAATTAAAGTGTATAATCCGTGGTTTTTTGGCAGCAATTTTCTATTTTGCATAAATGAGGATTGTTCGAACTGAGATAGCACCTCTTATTAACAATTGCATTCATCTCGAATATAGGGAACAGCATTTCCTGTCTTCTTTCAATCAGTCGCCACCTTCGTTCCATCAGCATCCCGAACTGCAACTTACTTTCATCCTGGAAGGATACGGGAAACGGATCATTGGCAATAAGATTAATCTTTTCGAACCGGGCGATATGGTTTTCATCGGCTCGAATGTTCCTCATATCTGGATAAGTGACGCGGCATTTTATGCAGAAGGGAGTGATCTTCGCTCCAAAGTAATTACGGTATATATTGATCCCCGCATATTTCAACAGATGTTCGAATATGTAAAGGAAGCCAGTGCTATTAAGGAGATGATCATGCAGGCAGCCAAGGGAATTAATATTTACGGTGAAACGAGAAGCATTATTGCAGAAAAACTCATCTCTCTCTCCCAGACAGATGGTTTCGAACGGGTGTATGGGCTTTTACACATACTCGATCTTATCAGCAATTCCAAAGAAAAAAATCTTATCCTGGGAGATGATGAAGAAATACCAAAAGGGTCATACTCGGACCGCCTGATCAACGTGCTGAAATTTATAAAAGATAATCTGTCTGAAGAAATTACACTTGACCAGGTGACTGAAATCGCCTGCATGACCAAGCAATCTTTCTGCCGTTTTTTCAAGGAAAGGACCCGGAAAACTTTCTCTCAATACCTGGTTGAATTGCGGATGGATCATGCCTGCAAACTGCTCGTAGAGCTCGACCGTCCCATATCTACCATTGCCACTTTATGCGGCTATAATTCAAATTCCCATTTTTCCCATGTGTTCAGGCAGTATGTGGGAAAAACACCCAACAAGTTCAGGTCAAACGCCGTGAAGAACAACTAGGCGTTCCGGATCGCATATTCTTTCAATTTTAGTTAAGTCATCTACACTTTTCGTTAATGGCAAAACATTTGGCGTTTTGGTGAAGCTTATTTTTATAAAACTAAACAGCGGGCGCATAACCTGAAAATAGTATTATATGAAAAAGCTAAGACTACTGGTATTGATCGCCATGGTTGCCATTGCGCAGCCTGGGTTCGGGCAGGAAAAGGCGCCATCTCCCTTTTCCGGCAAAAAAATACTCGGATTGTATATGCACCAGCACTGGTCCTATAATCATCCTTATGCCGTTCGTACATGGACGCTTGACGACTGGAAAGCGTTCGTCAGTTCTTTACAACAACTGGGCTATAATTATGTTTTGATCTGGCCGATGCTGGAAAATATGCCTGATCCTTTAACGCCCAGCGATGCTGCCAACCTTACAAAAATTGCCGCTGTTATAGATTACGTTCACCATCTGGGTATGAGTGCCGGCATTGTATTATGTCCCAATGTGTCGCCAAGAAACGAAGAAGCCGCAAAATATACTTTTGAAAAAAGACCGTTCTTTCATACGGACGACAGGGTCGATCCTGCAGATCCGGTTGCTTTGGGTAAGCTGGTGAGCCGGAGAGAACAGGTGTTCCGCCCTTTGAAAGCAGCGGACGGAGTTTTTATTATCGACAGTGACCCCGGAGGCTATCCTAATTCAACGAATCTTGATTTTGTGTATTTATTGAATGCACACCGTAAAATGCTCGATCGTCTCCGTCCCGGTATTGAGGTTGTTTACTGGGCGCATTTCGGATGGGTATCATACAGTAAATTTTATTCAACCGGTAAACTGATCGAAGGTACAATAGACGAGCCTCAGGATGCCATTACGCTGATGTCAAAGGAACATATGGAGCCCTGGGCGGTGGCCAGTAGTAAATATGGCCCACACCTGGCCGATGCAATCGGCATGGGCGACCGCGTGATGAATTTTCCTTACGGAGCGATAGAAGGCGAGCCTTCTTTTCCGCTCACAATTTTTGGTGGCGACCGTGCTATAAAAGGCGGACAAAGCGGTGGCCAGAGAGGGGTAATTGGTAATGCGCAGAGTCATGTGGTGCAGCTTCCGAATATTTTCGCCTTTGCGAGAGCGGCCCAGGGATTACCTGTTGAGAGAGAAGATTATGTCAGCTTTGCCAACGACATCATTCCTGGCCTTGGTAAGCAAATAGTAGGTGGGTGGGAATCTTTACAGGGGCAGGATATAACAAAAATGAGGAGGATTGCCAAACAGCTCGACGCGGCTTCGAAAAAAAATCCTGCAGGAGGGAAGCTGGCCGGCCTGACACTCAATAATACTTCAAGTTACCTCAATGATCTTTCACTTCAATTAAATATGGTGGCTGCATTGTATGAGTTCAGAAAGATGCTCGACGGCCAGAATAAACCGGGAATAAAAAAATCGCTGAATAATTTTATTACGGCTGCAGAAAACTGGCAAAATAAACACGGATATAGTAATTCCTGGTATTGGCCCGCGATGAGGGAAGCGCTGCAAAAATTAAATGATACTTCCGTCAATGCAGTGCTTGGCGAAGGTTTTGAAGCGAAGGAAGGGAGCGATGCTTTCGACAGGGTGAAAAAAGGACTGGCCGCTATGGAAACGCAAACTCCGCGTTTGATTGCGGCTATGAAGGAAGCCGCGGCGAGATTATGACATGTCCATTTTCCAATGCATTCAAATAAGTCATGATGCAGGATTATCATCAAAATAAAAATATGTATGATGGGCAGGGCCTATGATGCAAAGAGAAGCAGGAGATATATTTATACTACGGTTTTCGTCGCTTCCATCGGCGGATTTCTATTTGGTTTCGATCTTGTGATCATAGCAGGAGCGTTACCCTTTCTTGAGCAGACTTTTCATCTTAGCCCTGCGATGAAAGGATTCGCGGTGAGCAGCGCTATCCTGGGATCTATGTCGGGCCCGCTGGCCGGCCTTTGGTTTACAGAAAGAATTGGCCGTAAGAAGACGATGATGCTGGCCGCGATTTTCTTCGCTGTTTCCACTGTGGGCAGCGCACTTGCGGGCTCTATTATTTCTTTTGCCGTGTGGCGTTTTATGGGAGGAGTTGGTATTGGACTGGCAATGATGTCATCACCCATTTATATTGCTGAATTATCTCCTCCGAAAATGAGAGGAGTGCTTGTTAATATAAATCAGCTTTCAAATGTCATCGGCATTAATCTGGCTGTTATTGTGAGCTACCTGTTTTCTTCCGAAGAATGGGGATGGCCCTGGATGTTTGCTTCGCAGGCCGTGCCTGTGCTCCTGCTTTTCATAGGATTGCTGATGATCCCCGAAAGCCCTCGATGGCTTGCAGGCAGAAACCGGATGAACGAAGCTTTCGATATACTTTTCATCGTCAACGGGAAAGAAGTGGCAGCGCAGGTAATGACGGAAATTAAAAACGAACTTTCTTTAGAAAAAGGCGGATTGAAAGAACTTCTTCAGCCCGGTATAAAGCTGGCGCTGTTTATAGGAGTGGTGTTGATGATCTTTTCACAGATCAATGGTGTGAACATGATGTTGTTGTATGCGCCTACGATACTGGCAGATGCAGGAATTAAGTTTGGCTCAGCAGCTATCCTGAGCTCTATACCGATTTATTTACTGATACTGATCACCACGATAATTTCATTTGGACTGATTAAAAGATTCAGCAGGAGAGGACTCTTAATTACGAGCGTTTTGTGTATGGCAGCGGGTCATTTGCTGATGGCGGTAAATTTATTTTGTCATTGGAACCCGCTCTTCACGCTGGTTCCGATGCTTATCGGAGCAGGCTCCTTTACACTCGGGTTTGCACCGTTAAGCTGGGTTATTGTATCGGAAATCTTTCCCAATAAAGTCAGAAGTGTGGCATTTGGGGTTGTATGTTTTTTTCTTTACGCGGCATCGTTTGTCACCGCGCAGCTTTTTCCTATGCTTACCGAATGGTTTGAAATGAAATTTCAAAATGCGGGAGGAGTTTATCTCGTCTTCGCTGTGATTTGTCTTTTGTGTGCTTTCTTTTCATGGAAAATGGTTCCTGAAACCAAAGGGCTTAGCTTGGAACGCATTAGTCATTTCTGGCAAAACCATCAAAAGCAAAAAAGACAGATTCGGGAATTGAATTGAGACGGTGCTAACACCGATGTAATACAATTTTTTAAATTTTATAAATAATGTTGCTAGCAGACATACTTTCAGAGTACCCAAACAGGCTATGGTATTGGGACAGGCAGGTTGGAGTTACTCATGTGGTGGGCCGTGTACCAACAAAGGACAACGGAGAGCCTTCCTATGAATACAAGGACCTGCGTACGATGAAGAGAAATTTTGAAGATTTTGGATTTAAGCTGGAGGTCATTGAGCCGGGATTGAACGCGCAGATGCATGAAGCGAAACTGGGCATCGAAGGGCGTGATCAGCAGATTGAATTCTGCAAAACGCTTATCCGGAACATGGCGGAGTTGAACATTCCCGTACTGTGTTACAATTTTATGGCGAAATTCAACTGGATCCGCACATCGGTCGATATTCCGGCAAGAGGGGGTGCGCTGGTGACGGGCTACAGGCATGAGCTTATGAAAAATGCGCCGCTGACGGATTCAGGAATTGTGACGGAAGAAAAATTATGGGATAATCTTACTTATTTCCTGGAACAGATCGTTCCCGTTGCGGAAGAAGCGAAAGTGAAAATAGCGTTGCATCCCGATGATCCTCCTGTGTCGCCCATACAGGGAATTGCACGGATACTGACCAGCGGAGAGGCCTTAAAGAAAGCCATTAACCTGGTGCCGAGCGAATATAGCGGCATCACGATGTGCCAGGGCTCGCTTTCCGCCGCCGGCGAAGACATTCCAAAGTTGATAAGGGAAATGGGCGATAAAATCTTCTTTGTTCATTTCCGTGATGTAAAAGGAACCCGGGAGGATTTTTGTGAAACATTTCATGATAATGGCCAAACCGATATGTTTGAAGCTATCCGTGCCTATAAAGAAATTAATTACAATGGTCCCATACGCATCGATCATGTTCCCACAATGTATGGTGAAGAGAACGACGAACCCGGCTATGGTGAGATCGGCCGTTTGTTTGCTTTGGGCTATTTAAAGGGCCTTCTTGAAAGCAGGGAGAAATTTACAACTGCTTACTAGCCCGGTGTAAGTCTGCAAAAAAGATAATCACTTAACCCGCTTCTGTTCGAAGTGGGTTTTTTATTGTGCTCCTGAGAAATCATTGCTCAGCACCTTTTCGTGTCGCAATTGGCCCTCTATATGGTCAAATATAACCGCTGCCTGAATGCAATTCTATTCTGATCTTTGTTGTGGCGGTTTATAATTGAACTGCCGAAATAGAGAATATGTGGAGCAGCAACCACTGAAAACGGGCGTCCCCGAAAAGCCACACGAGTAGGAACAAAAATATATTTATGCCGGCCAATACAGTTTCGCTTCACAGAGTGCTTAAAACATCTCCTGAAAAAATATACCGCGCCTTTACGCAGGCCAGTGCTATCGCTTCGTGGCTCCCTCCTTATGGATTTCTTTGTACGATTCATGAAATGAACGTTGAAAAGGGTGGGTCTTTCAAAATGTCGTTCGAGAATTTTTCCACGGGCAATAGTCATTCCTTTGGCGGAAAGTATGTAGAACTGAAGCCGGGTGAATTTTTGAAATACACCGATACATTCGACGATCCCAACCTGCCGGGAGAGATGGTCACCACTGTCTCTCTTCAAAAGAATATGGCGGGTACCGAAATAAAAATTACACAGGAAGGGATTCCTGCTGTCATACCCGTGGAAATGTGCTACCTGGGCTGGCAGGAGTCGCTCGAAAAGCTGGCTAAATTGGTAGAGCCGAATATACCGGACGCGTAATTATTTTCCGGCAGTTCTTCAACGTCCTTTCCGAAAAACTTTACAATTGTTAACTCCGGAGAGGAGGCGAGGCTATATATTAGCAGATTTTAGCAGGGAAAAATCACCTGCTTTTAACAGGCTAATTGACTAAACTGCCGCTGTAAAAAATTATGAAAAGATATTTTGGTATTAAACTGCTGAGCATCGTCGTTAATATTTTAACATGCTCATTGTTTTTGTTGGTCAACCTGGTTAAGCCCGATCTCTTCGAAGGAACTGAATTACCCACTTTTCTTGCATGGCCTGTTCCCATGGCGCTCGCAATTGCTCTCTGCGGTGGGATAATCATTCAGCTGACACAGGAAGTGAGATCCGGAACCCGGGTTTTTCTTTTTTTCGTTATAGCCCTGGCATGTTCTTATGTGGGTGTGTTCTCTTATTTTTTTATGCTGCCGGTGCCTGTAAATATTTTCACGGTACCCATATTTTATGTCTGGTTCACGGGTTTGTTTGTACAGTTGCTTTTCCTGAACTGGCGATTGCACAATGCTGTATTTACCCAACCGAAACCCCGCGCTGCACTGGGCCTGCTGTTCTTCCCATTGTATGTTGTTTTGGGAACCCTGCTCGTATTTTCCGTGCCGCTGCTGATGAATTATCTGTCGCGGCCCGAAAAAGCCGTTTTCCTGCTTCCATCAGATTTTGATGGAAAATTCAGAATTGTTTTTAATGAGAAATGCGGGGCCGCATCCACGTTTGAAGGCGGGAAAAGAGTATTGACAATACCCGGTAATGGCCTGTTAATCCTACAGCCCGGATTTATGCCGGGAGGAATGGAAAATCTCTATTTCAAAGTGGATAAAAACGGTAGCAGAACCGAAATACCTCAGCTCCGGGGGATAGCGGATATAAGTAGTATTCCCGGTGTGGTATTGAAAAGTGCGGGGAGCCTTATGCCCAGGCTGGCGGATGGAAGCGTTTCCACCGATCCTTCATCGGCGATCTATTTTGAAGATTTCGTTCTCCGGAACGATACCCTGCCATTAATTAATCCTGCGAATGCAGTAAAGGACATTCAATTTGATTCGCTAACGGCTGTGCAGGTGCAGCAATGCAGGGCGCGAAATAATTAATCCGGGAAGCTGTTAATTATATTAATTCAGTAATTCTCTTGTTGCAGGTGATACGATTCGCGACTAATGGCGCTGTTCCGGTTATTATAAGAAGGATAATAACCGCGGTCCACATGAATGCTTCCTGATACGGAAAATGTTTTTTCGGGATTGATATACATCAGGCCCATATTTACACTGGAATATAATCCCGAACGGTTACTATTGAACATATTTATGGCCGGATTGTTCTTATACATTAATGAGCTGCCGGGCACCCCTCCCAATTGCATAAATAAAGGAGCAGCAGACAAGCCGGCGAAAGCAAAAAGATTATTGGATAGCCGTCTGTTGAGCTGCACGCCTACAGGTGCGGAGAGTATGGAATACGACTGTCTGCCCATCCAGCCATAGCCGGCCGATATACTTTTATAGGTGGTCCATTGCCATTTTTTGCCTAAGGGCCTGGTATCCTGACCGGGGTGTTCCTGTGTGAACGGAAAAGAATAATCGTTATTTAGCAGCAGCGGCAATTGTGCCTGTGCTCCTGCTGCGCTTAATAATACGGATAGTAAGAAAAATCCCCTCATGGTCCGGCAATTGAATGATGAAAATACTGATTTTTATTATAGTTTTTGAGGCTTGCAAAGCCCAATTTCGGCCGTAGACCTATTTTCGTATGCCTGATGCCAATAATGCTTATCTTTGCTGTTCATGATCCTGTTACAGCACATATCTCTGTATCACCTGTCGAATTTTGACGACTTTCATACGAAAGCCCCGGCCTGCTAATCGCCAGTGTCGGGGGTGCCCGGCATAATTTTCATTTCTATTACTTTTTTTAACACGATTTTATTTTTTAACCTGGATGATGCGTCGGAAATAATATCCTTCTGCCGAACCGTCCAATTAATCTTTACACATGACTAATACTGAAATCAACCCCGTAGTTGTTCTTCCCGAAGAAGATTACAGCCTGCTAAAGCCGTACGCAGATAAATTGCCCGACAGGGATAATGAAATGTCGCTGGCGCACGAGTTGAAACGCGCGGTAGTAGTAAAAAAACATGCTTTTCCAGCGCACGGCATTCGTTTGAATTCCAAAGTCACTGTTTTGGATCTTTCCACGCAGAAAGTGCGCGAATTTACCATTGTGCTGCCTGAACATGCGGATATAAGGCAAAATAAGATCTCCGTGCTCACGCCAATGGGCGCCGCGCTGATCGGCTTCCGCAAATCGGAAGAAGTTAAGTGGAAGGTCCCCGCGGGATTGAAATCGTTCCAGATAATTGACGTGGTCAATCCGGAGTAATGAGCCGGCCGCCTGTGCAATAGGGCCCCTTAACCCTATTTTATTTATGTTTACATATCCATTCTATGCCCCGCACAGGCGATATATCAGATGAGAAGATACTGCTGACCCGGGTTTCAACGGGCGATGAATCCGCTTTTCATGAGTTGGTGAACAGGTACGCGCACCAGTTATATTCTTTCATCTACCGTATCATCAATAACAGGGAGAGGGCTGAAGATCTGGTACAGGACTGCTTTATCCGGATATGGCTGTCCCGCGAGCATCTGGCCGGTGTAAATAATTTCAGGGCCTACCTGTTTGTGATATCGAGAAACTTCGCAATCAAAGCCGCACAAAAGAAGCTGAAGGAACAGCACAATTTCGCTCAATGGGTGAGTTCGTTCAATGCCGAGCAGCCCGACAACGAGTGGAAGTTCTCCCTGATCGACGAAGCAATAGCGCAACTGCCTCCGCAACAATATAAGGTATGGATAATGAGCCGCAGACGGGGAATGAAGTACGCGGAAATTGCCAAAGAACTGGGCCTTTCCAGGGAATCCGTTAAAAAATACCTCGGCTTCGCCAACGCAAATATTATAGAGTATGTAAGGAAAATGCTGGATCTGATGGTGATACTGGCCCTGTGCCTTTGTAATTCTCTTTGACGGGCTATATGCTATCCTGTTTTCAGAGTAGTTCCGATGCTTTATAAATTGATAAGGGTTGGTTTGCTTAAAGAATGCCCCTCCTTGCTTAACTGTATTTCTAATTGCTCAACAGTAGGCAACTGGCTCTTGAATTTTTTGGGCAATGCCTGTGTCAACTTGTATTCGCTAATACCAATCGGTTTTTGAATATCGCGCAAAGAATATTCAGCATCTACTTTGTCTTTGTGCTTACAAAGAATTAAACCGATGCTCGGGTTATCCTGTTCGTGTTTGAGTTGGCTATCTATTGCCGAAAGATAAAAATTCAGCTTGCCAGCATATTCGGGTTTGAATTTGCCGGACTTCAATTCAACCACAACAAAACAACGCAAGTGCAAATGATAAAAAAGCAAATCAATAAAATATTCGTTATCGCTTACCGTGATTGAATATTGTCTGCCTACAAACGCAAAACCTTTTCCCAACTCCAATAAAAACTGCGTGATGTGATGCATCATTGCATTTTCAATTTCCCGTTCCAACGCATCATCTTCCAAACCCAGGAAATCAAAATTGTAAGGGTTTTTCAGCGTTTCAACGGCTAACTGTGATTGTAATTGTGGTAAAGTGCTCTGAAAATTGGTAATTGATTTGCCTTTTGCCTGATAGTATTTGTTTTGGATTGCAATTTCCAATTGTTCTCTGCTCCAACCTCTTTCGATTGTCGCGTTGCAATAAAACAGCGCCTCTTTTGTATTCTTAATTTTGGAAATAATCAAACGGTTATGTCCCCACGGAATTTGTGCCACAGCTTGTGGCACAAATTCGGAAACGGTGCTGTAAAATAAATACCATTGCCGAATGGCATATAAATTTCTTCGGGAAAAGCCGTTGATGTTGGGGAAGCTTAATTTTAAATCAATTGAAAGATGTTCCAAAATATTGTCACCCCAATTCGCTTCCTGCTGTTTGCTTACGATGTCCTGTGCCAAATCCCAATACAATTCTATCAGTTGCGAATTTACCGTTACGGCTACCTTTAATTGAGCCGATTTGATTTTCCGCTTAATGGTTTCAAACCATTTGTGATACTGTTTTGATTGTATTTCCTGTTGTTTTGGCATTACAAATATGGGTTTGCCTCATCAATGCGAAGGTAGAAATTATTTGTTTTGCTGAACTTGTAATGTATTGCTTTTTAAAAGTAATCACGGAAAAGATTAAATAATGCAAACAAATGGGATGAGAGGGCCTCTTCTTTTGAGATACCTTCCCCCTGTTTTCAGAGTAGTTCCAATGCTTTATAAATTGATAATAGCAACAAGTGCTTTTTGCTGTACCGAAAAAATATTAATCGCCATATACCCTTTTTTTAAATTTTGGGATCTATAACTATTGAAGCATAGTATGCAAGACAACCACAACCACATAGAAGAACTTTTTGCCAAATGGTTCAATGGAACGCTTTCAGCCGCTGAAAAAGCTGAGCTGGACACAATTGCGGGCCATGAAGACTTTGCCGACTCTCTGCCTGAATTGCTGAAAAAGCAATGGCAGGAATTGCAGGCCACTGATGAGTTTACCCTCGAACAACGGCAACTACTCGGCAAAAAAATTACGGACCGGTACCCCGCTGAAATACCCGGATCCACCCCCGTTTATTCGTTTAAAACAACCTGGCTGCGCTATGCCGCTGCCGTCATTCTGCTTTTATCGGGTATTGCACTGTATTACGCGTTTAACCGGCACGGCGAACGGGATACGCAACCACAAAAAGCGTCAGTTGCGGTAGTTCACGATGTGCTGCCGGGATCAAACCGCGCAGTGCTGACATTGTCTGACGGGCGGCATGTTGAGCTGAATAATACAGCCTCTGAAACCATTACCGACGGATCTTTATCTATAGTAAATAATAGCGGGCGGTTATCCTATAAAGATGCAGCTGTGGCCGCCATCAATACCATGAGCACCCCGGCTGGCGGACAATATAAATTAACCCTTGCCGACGGAACAGGTGTGTGGCTGAATGCTTCAAGCTCTATTACTTATC
>JBGAJL010000124.1:0-11289 GCA_044224935.1 Flavitalea sp. | reverse complement strand
AAATATATTGCACCGTTTTTCTAACTAAATTATACCGTTTTTTTCTTGCGATTAATTGAGCGATTATACCATTTCCTGGAGTATAAACACCTTTCCCACCATAGTTTTGAGCGTGGATGTGGCATTGCCAACGGTTATCTGAAGAAACAGGCCCGAGGCCGGGGAACCATCGGATCGGAAATTCTGGAGAAAATTTCTGAACGGCATTTAGACCTTAGCCTAAACTGGCTCATCACCGGCAAGGGGACCATGCTTATAGAGAAGGAATACGGGGAGGGGCCCGAAACGGGATTCAGCCTGGAAGACCATAAACCGGCCTATCTCACCGACGAGCGCACAGTAAGGCTGTTGCGCGATAAAATTGCTATTCTCGAAAACGCGCTTTCCGACAAGGAAAAGATCATCCGGCTTTTAGAGAAAGAAGTAAAGTAGTCCCTTCGGTTCGGGAGGGCAAACTAAACTATCTTTGCGCCATGTTAAAAGAAACGTTGATCAATGCTACAGAAGCAGGCGCAGCCGTACTCAAACACTATTTCAACCGGAAAGATCTCAGGATAACGAATAAGGAAGGAATAAACAACCTGGTTACGGAAGCAGACCATGCCGCGGAAAAAGCGATCATGGACACAATCAAAGAAAAATTTCCCGATCATTTCATTCTCAGCGAAGAGGCCGGCGAGCTTTCTTCCGCCTCGGAATATAAATGGATCATCGATCCGATCGACGGAACCGTCAACTATGCACATGGCATCCCGATATGTTGTGTTTCTATCGGCCTGGAGCACAGGGGAAAGGTTATCATGGGCGCCGTTTTTAACCCCCTGCTCAACGAATTCTATTTCGCCGAAAAGGGAAAAGGCGCCGTTTTAAACGGAGATCCTATCCATGTAAGCGACAAATCGAAGGTAATGGATGCCGCCGTGGTTACCGGCTTTCCTTATGTATATCTCGACATACCCAACGGGCCCCTTGAAATTTTTTCGCGGTTCATCCGCAAAGGCGTTCCGGTAAGAAGGCTTGGCTCCGCCGCCATGGACCTTTGCTGGGTGGCCGCAGGCCGCTTCGACGCATTCTTCGAACATAAGCTGAATCCCTGGGACAGCGCGGCAGGATTTTTAATTGTAGAAGAAGCCGGCGGGCGGGTGACCGATTTTGAAGGGAAAGATTATTCGCTTTACCAGGAGCGCATAGTGGCCACCAATGGCCTGGTTCATGATGAAATGATCCAATGGATAAAAGGGTAGTTATGGAGTTGAGAACAGAAATATCCTCGCTCGGCGAATTCGGTTTAATAGAGCACCTCACAAAGAATATTGAACTGCAAAATGCATCGTCGATTATTGGCGTGGGTGACGATGCCGCCGTAATCGACCATTTCGGAAAACAAACCGTTATTACCACCGATCTTTTAGTTGAAGGAGTGCATTTCGACCTCATGTACACTCCGCTAAAACACCTGGGATATAAAAGCGTGGTGGTTAATCTGAGCGACGTATATGCTATGAATGCAACACCCACGCAGATCACGCTAAGCATTGCATTCAGCAACCGTTTCAGCATGGAGGCGCTCGATGAGTTTTATGAAGGCGTATATGCCGCATGCCACACCTATGGCGTTGACCTGGTCGGCGGTGACACAAGCTCTTCACAAAAAGGATTCGTCATTTCTGTCACGGCACTCGGAGAAGCGGAGCCCGGTAAAATTGTTCGCAGAAACACAGCAAAGCCGCGCGATCTGCTTTGCTGCAGCGGAGATCTCGGCGGCGCCTATGTCGGCCTATTATTTCTGGAGCGGGAAAAGAAAATTTTCCTGGAGAGCCCGCAGGTTCAGCCCGATCTGGAAGATGAAAAATATGTGATCGGCAAATTATTAAAACCAGAAGCAAGAAAAGATATTATCGAATTTTTCGGCAGGGAAAATATTCTGCCTTCGGCAATGATGGATATCAGCGACGGATTAAGCTCCGAGATCCTGCACATCTGCCGGAGCAGCAACGTTGGCTGTGTGCTCTACGAGGAAAAGATCCCCATCGCAGAGGAAATGAAAAAAGCCGCTTATAAATTCGAGATCGATCCGACAGCCTGCGCACTGAGCGGTGGTGAAGACTATGAATTATTATTCACCATCCCGCAATCAGAATACGATAAGATCGTTTTAAATGAACAGATCAGCGTAATCGGATATATGACGGATGCGGAAGAAGGAGCCAATATTATTACAAAGGGAGGCAACCGCCATCCGGTTACAGCCCAGGGGTGGAACGCATTTAATAAATAATTGCCGCATGAGAGGGAAAGGAAGAACCAATACGCTTGTGCTTCTTTCGGTGTGTCTTTCAATTTTTTTCTCTACCTCCTGCTCCTCCTCCAGATTTGTTGCAGATAAAAAATATTCGCCCGAACAATTAAAAAAAGATTTCGCAATTTTCCGCGGCGCGTTGGAAGAATCCCATCCGTCGCTGTACTGGTTCACGCCCAAAGACAGTATGGATGCGGAGTTTCGCGAAGCCTACGATCAGCTCAATGATTCGCTTACCGAACGGCAGTTTCGTACCCGGTTACTGAAAGTTGCGGCAGCCATCCGTTGCGGACACACGGCAGTCAATTTCTCTAAAAAATATTCCAATTATCTTGATACGGCCCAACTGGCGCTTTTTCCTCTGCTCGTGAAAGTTTTAAAGGATACGCTGGTTGTTACCGCCAATCTCAACAGGAAGGATCCGGTATTGACCCGGGGCACCGTTATAACGTCGATCAACAACCGAAGTTCAAAATTTCTTATCGATACATTACTTAACTATATTACGGGCGACGGCAATTCGATGGTTGGGCGATATCAATCGCTCAGCTCGTATGGCACGTTCGGGGTCATGTATAAAAACCTGTTCGGTCTTCCCGATTCTTTTGCCATTCATTTTATAAATCCTTACCAGCAGGAAGACAGCGTGATCATTCCTGTTTTCAAACCGTTGCGGGAGGAAGAGAAAAAATCGGACAGCCTTAAGCCTGAAAAATATACAGCCAAAGAGCGGCGCAACATGTTTAATTATTCTGCTCGAAGCCTGCAGGTAGATACGGTGTTGCATTCCGGATACCTGGTACTGAATACGTTTGTTTCAGGCAATGGTATCCGCCGGTTCCTGCGGCGGAGTTTCAGAAATATCCGGCGGTTACATATTCAGCATCTCGCGATCGACGTTCGCTCCAATGGCGGAGGAGATGCGGGAATTTCAACAAAGCTGACGCGGTATCTTACTGATCATTCTTTCGTGCTGGCAGATTCATTGTATGCTGTAAGGCGCTCCTCGCGTTATCATAAATACATCCGGCGCCAGCCGCTGTACTGGCTGATGACAACAGTCGTTACAAAAAAACGAAAAGATGGAAAATTTCATTTCGGCTATTTTGAAAGGCATCGTTTTAAACCCATCAGAAAAAATCATTTCGACGGCAATATTTATATTCTTACCGGCGGAAACTCTTTTTCGGCAACCACCCTGTTTGTGCAGGAGCTCAAAGGACAGAAAAATGTGAAAATAGTCGGCGAAGAAACCGGGGGCGGCGCCTATGGAAACACGGCCTGGATCATTCCCGAACTTACGCTTCCCAACACCAGGCTCCAGGTTTCCATACCAAAGTTGCGCTTTGTAATGCGCCCCGAACTGGTCAAAGAAGCGCACGGCGTTATGCCTGATATATATGCATCTCCAACGGCAGAGGATATCCGAAACGGCAGAGATGTAAAGATCGATGCCGTGAAAAAATTAATTATTAAGGCGAATGGCTATTGATTTCCGATCATAAAAGGATCGGCATCCTTCAAAAAAGGTAATTTATTTCTTGTATCCAGTAATTTATCCATCGAAAGGGACCAGGTAATTATTTCTTCCCTGTTTCCGGCATCACAGATCACGGCGCCCAAAGGGTCTATTATCATCGAATCGCCGCTGTAGGAAATTTCATTTCCATCATTTCCCGTCCGGTTCACGCCGGCCACATAACACTGATTTTCTATTGCGCGCGCCTGCAGCAGTGTTTTCCATGCGTGACTTCTTCTTTCCGGCCAGTTGGCTACATAGACCAGCACATCATATTCCGGTTCTTCTGTCATATTCGTATGCATCGGTTTCGACTGGCTTGCCCATACGGGAAATCGTAAATCATAGCACACCTGCAAATTCAGCCGCCATCCTTTTACCGATGCAATCAACCGTTTATTTCCCGGCTCGTAATGATTGTCTTCGCCTGCGTATCCGAACAGGTGACGTTTATCATAACATCCGTAGCTGCCATTGGGCAGCATCCATACCAGTCTATTAAAATATCTTCCCTCTTCTTCAATGATCAGGCTTCCCGCAACAATTATCTTCAGCGATGCAGCAATATTCTTCATCCAGGTTACAGCGGAGCCATCCATTTTCTCCGCCAGTGATTCCGGCCTCATCGAAAACCCGGTGCTGAACATTTCCGGAAGCAGCACCACTTCCATTTTATCTTTGTTGCTTCGAAGCCGGTTTTCCAGCATAGATAAATTGGCCTCCTTGTTTTCCCAGTGAAGCGCCGCCTGAACCAGGGAAATAGTCAATGTCTCCGCTGCCTGTTTCATGGTCTCGCATTTAATAATTCCATAATCAGGTTGTATTCATATCCCTTTTGCAGAAGATGATCCATAAGTTTTTTCTTTTTTACAAGATGGTTTTTTTCGCTTCTCAGGGTGGCGGTTTTTTCTTCAAGCAGTTTCTGCAGGGTTTTCTGATAGTCGGCTTCATCAATTTCTTCCAGGCCCTTCTTTATACAATATTCGCTTACCTGCTTTTGCTTCAGCTCATATTTTATTTTTACCCTTCCCCATTGTTTCATCCGGAACTTTCCTCCCGCAAAAGCTTTTGCAAAGCGCTCTTCGTTCAGGTAGTCTTCTTCTATTAACTGTGAAAGGGCTTTTTCAACATCCGGCTTCCATAAACCAAATGAATATAATTTTTCTTTCACCTCGGCATGGCTGCGGTCCTGGTACGCACAATAATGTTTTAGCTTTTGTATCGCCTGTTCAGGTGTCAATTTCTTCATTTGCAACATAATTCAGTTCTCCTCCAGGCGCGGAATACAACCAAACCGGTTAATTAAAATATCATCGTATTCATCGGCCTTTTTAAATAATACGCTCAGCATCTTTGTTCCATTCTCTTTTGTCATATCGAGATCATAAATAATGCCCGATAAAACAATGTTCTGGCTGGAGCAACTCAGCACTACTCCGTCGCGATTACAATTTTCCTCCAGCAAATATTTATACAATTCCTTTATGCTCTTTCCATCCTGTGGAAGCCCGCAGAGATACGCGTCGCCGCTGATAAAATAATTATCCGTATTAAAAGCAATTTTAATTTTCGCCGAGCCTTCTGTCACTTCCCACTTATTTGTTCCATCTCTGGCGAGGCGGATGTCTTTGCCCAGGTCGCTTAATATTTCTTCAATGAGCTTCGCCGTTCCGCCGGGGGAATATTCTGTAATAGGTATCTCGGGCAGTTTCACTTCCGTTCCGCAGGAGGGACAGTACTTTCCTGCATCCATATTAGAGGGAAGAACGAGGAAACCACAGTTGGGACAGCGGGTAGATGGAGTGCCCCGATAAGGAAAATATAATTCAAGCGCTGCACGCAATGCATTTACCGGAAGCGCGAAACCGAGGTTGTCTCCTCCCTTTATAATAAATGTATTCACGCCAATTACTTCCCCATGGTCGTCTACCAGCGGACCGCCGCTGTTTCCGGGGTTTATCGCCGCATCGATCTGGATAAAATGCAATCCCTGCCGCACCCTGTTGACCTTCGAGATAACTCCCTGCGTGGCGGTGTAATTCAGCCCGAATGGATGACCAATTGCGATTACTTCGTCACCATCTTTTAGTGTTTCATATTTCCCCAGGATAATTTCCGGAAATGCAGCACCCGGGGGAGGCTGCAGAAAAGCCAGGTCGTGTTTTTTGTCGGTATACCAAACGGCCGACAACATTTTCGGAAAGGACCTGCCCGCAATCGTTACCTCGGCGGCATCACCTACAACATGCTCATTGGTAACGATGAGATCATAATAATGCAGGTAGAACCCGGTTCCCGTGCTGCCGTTAGCAGAGATCTGGATGATCGCAGGCTGAAATGTTTCTATGATCTCCTGGAATTCCATCTTTCTATTCAAAATTCATTTGTGCCGTCTCCTGGAGAAAGCTCTGGTTAAAATTTAACAGGGTGTCGAATTTCAGTTTTTTCGTTTTAAACGCAAGCGAAGTATATTTCGATTTCCAGTAATCGGTTATGGCCCCGATGCGTTCTTTTATCTCTTCTTCGTCAAATTCATTTTTTTTATCATCGTAATATTTTGTTCTGAAACCGAGCGCGCTGAAATATTCACTATAATTTATCTGCATGAAAAGACGGAAAAGATCGGTCAGCGGCCGCGGAAGGCTGTAAGAATACTGGCAGAAAGAAAAACCATATTCCATCACCTTGTTTGCAATATCAGGATAATTATTATCACGGTACCAGGTCATATTCTCCAATGCTGTTTCGATAGCTTCGCCTACCAACCGCAGATTATGCGGCGGCACAATAGCAAATGTATATCGCGAGCGGAAAAGCTGCCGGAATACATCCTCCCTGCTTTTATTAGCAAGCCGGCTGAATCCATCTATCATTTTCGGATTTCTTTCAGGAGATGATTTATCCTCTTTCGTATAATATGCAGAAGCAATTTTTTCCAGTTCGCTTAATAATTTACCCTGCGGAGAGATGAGGTAATCGATCCGAAAAACCAGGGAAAGCAGCAGATACGATATGCCGCCGGAGAATTTTTCCGCGTCAAGGGATGCAATTTCGTTTAACGTATTTCTGATCCATTCCTGGAGAAATTCATACCGGATCTCTTTTTCTGCGTCGGTCATCTGGTCGATATGATCGGTATCTACCGGAGAAAGGGCCGAAAATTCATTCAACAGGAGGTCGTCCTGCTTATCTGACCGGGTGGCAAGCTCCTTCAATCCATAATATAGTTTGTTAGGCGTGGCGTTGTGCAGCTCCGTATCGAAGAGCATATATATTTTTCCCTCTTTCAGTGCATACCTCGTATAATAGAGGTTAAAATTCATTTCGAGCAGCCGGCGCATGACCGGTACAGAGGGCTCCGGCATAGCGGCAAGCGCAACACCGGCATTGATATACTCACCGTTTATCTCTCCCCTCACCAGCTTGGAGCCCTGGTACAGGTTGAAAATGGTGATGCCCTCCTTCTTTTCCAGCACTACGTTCTGCTGTTCGTTATCACAGAGATAATCAAAAAAAGCATCCAGGCTCGCGGCATACTTTTTTTCCTTAAAGAGCTCATCCGCTTCCGTCCAGCGGGTTACTTTTTCCACGGATTTATTATTGTCTGAATACCGGCCAAAGGGGATCCCGGGATCTGTTTCTTTTTTCTTCGTCCATCCAAACAATTTGTCAAACACCATATCCGGGCTTTACCTGCTAATTTATGAAATACACCTCTCTTTATTTCCGGTTTTTGACTTAGGTTTGCTGAAATTCAACAGTCACCGCATGAAGTTTATCGTTTCCTCTTCGGCTCTGCTTAAACAACTGCAACAGATCAGCGGCGTCATCAACAATAACACGGTATTACCAATTCTCGAAGACTTTCTTTTTGAAGTGGATAAGAATAAACTGAGCGTTGTGGCGACCGACCTGGAAACCGTGATGAAGGTGCAGATGGACGTGGAGGCCAACGAAAAAGGACGGGTTTGTATCCCGGCCAGGATCCTGGTCGATTCATTAAAAAATATTGCCGACCAGCCGCTTACTTTCAATATCGACAAAAATTTCGGTATCGAGATCACAAGCGATAATGGGAAATATAAAGTAATGGGTGAAAATCCGGATAATTTCCCCAAGGAACCGACTGCAGACGATACGACCTCTTTCACTATCCCCTCTTCAGCACTCGTTACCGCTATCAATAAGACATTGTTTGCCGTAAGTAGCGATGACCTGCGCCCTGCGATGACCGGTGTGTTCTTCGAAATGGGCAAAGACGGTCTCCAGTTCGTGGCAACGGACGCGCACCGGCTGGTGCGGTATAAAAGAAAGGATGTGCAATCCAAAACAGCGGAGTCGATGATCGTTCCCAAAAAACCATTGAACCTCCTCAAATCGGCCATGCCGTTGAATGACGACGAGCTGACCGTTAGCTACAACAGCAATCATCTTTTCGTAAAACATGGCACAACCCAGATGAGCTGCCGTTTAATAGACGCGCGCTTCCCTGACTATAAAGTAGTTATCCCTGCGGATAACCCCTACAGGCTCACGGTAAACAAAGCCGAATTCCAGGGCGCTTTGCGACGCGTGAGTATTTTCAGCAACAAAAGCACGAACCAGGTGGTACTGAGCATTTCGGGCAGCGAGCTTACCCTGGCCGCCCAGGATGTCGACTTCTCTTTTGAAGGAACAGAAAGAATGAAATGCCAGTACAATGGCGAGGACCTTCAGATCGCCTTCAACGCCAAGTTCCTGATCGAAATGCTGGCCGCTGCCGACAGCGACGAAGTCTCAATCGATCTTTCCACGCCGACAAAAGCCGGAATCCTGAAGCCTGCCGAACAGGAAGAAGGGGAGGAATTACTGATGCTGGTGATGCCTTTAATGCTCAATACATAGGACAATTTTTTCGTTGCAGCATCATTTCAGACCAAATATGAAAAAAATTGCAATGATCCCCGCACGCTACGCGGCTACCCGGTTTCCGGCAAAGCTTATGCAGCAGCTGGGCAGTAAACCCGTCATCAGGCACACCTACGACAACACCCTGGCTACCGGGCTTTTTGATGATGTGATCGTTGTGACCGACAGCAGGATCATTTATGATGAGATCTCTTCTCATGGTGGCAAGGCCATCATGAGCATTAAAGCGCACGAGAGCGGCAGCGACCGCATAGCCGAAGCTGCAGCCAGCCTCGATGCAGACATTATCTTAAACGTGCAGGGCGATGAGCCTTTTGTAAAGACCGCACCACTCGAAAAATTACTGGATGCTTTCAAGGACGATCGTGTTCAGGTGGCCTCACTGATGCAGCAGATGAAAGAAAAAAAGCTTATTGAGGATGAGAACTACGTGAAAGTGGCCGTGGATAAAAACAACAATGCATTATTTTTCAGCAGGAGCGTAATTCCTTTTCCCCGGAATAAAGAGATCGATATCCCTTACTATGAGCATATCGGCGTGTATGCTTTCAAAAAGAAGGCCCTGATCGATTTCACCTCCTGGCCGGTTACCCCTCTTGAAGCTGCAGAAAAAATCGAATGTCTTCGCTATCTCGAATATGGCGTACCAATAAGAATGGTACTCACTGAATACATGGGCGTTGAAATAGATACTCCCGAAGATTTACAAAGAGCAGCAAAGCTTTTGTAAATTGCCTCACCTACGCTAAAATTTGGGTGAGCTTTGCTGTACCGTGGCTCTCAGAGCGCAGGAGAACAAAGAGGAAGAGATTTACAGCGCTAAAGCTTTGGTGAACGAAGACGTATTATAACCAACAACCTATCATGGATAAATCTCTTTGGGGCATTGACCTTGGCGGAACAAAAATTGAAGGCGTGATCCTTCGTTCCGCAGCCGATCCCACCCCCCTGGTACGCACCCGGGTAGATACCGAAGCGGAACACGGTTACGAGCACATCGTGCAACAAATCAAGAAACTTGTTGGCAGGATGGAACAGGAATCCGGGCTCAAAGCCAGGCATATCGGCATTGGCACCCCGGGCGTTCTAGACCCGATCCTTCAAACGATGAAGAACTGCAATTCTACCAGCCTCAACGGGAAGCCCTTAAAAAGGGACGTCGAAACAGCGCTGGGCATTCCCATCGAAACAGCGAATGACGCCAATTGTTTTGCGCTGGCGGAAACGAAATTGGGCGTGGTAAAAGAAAAAGCTCCCGGTGCACGGGTCGTTTTCGGCATCATCATGGGCACCGGTGTAGGCGGAGGAATTGTTATCGACGGTAATGTCTGGAACGGAAAACACGGTATTGCTGGTGAGTGGGGACATAATTTTCTGGATGAATCGGGCGGTCCCTGCTACTGCGGCAAGACCGGCTGCGTTGAAAAAGTTCTTTCCGGCCCGGCTCTACAGGATTATTATACCTCTCTATCGGGAGAAAAAATAAAACTTAAGGAAATCGTTGCGCGATACGAAAACGGCGGTGATGAGCATGCAGTCAAAACAATCGAGCGATTGATCCACTTTTTCGGCAAAGCCCTGTCGGTGGTTACCGATATCCTGGATCCCGACGCATACGTTATCGGCGGTGGCGTTGGAAACATCGATCTGCTCTATGAAAAAGGAACCGCGTCATTAAAAAAATTCATTTTCAATAACAGGGTCGATGTAAAAATATTAAAGCCTTCGCTGGGAGATAGCGCAGGCGTATTCGGCGCCGCGGCGCTCGTCGATTTATAAAAAGAAATACCAGGTATGAAATTCCGGAATTTTAAAATGGTGGATTATGTGGTTTACGGACGCGGCAGCTTCAATCAGCTTGCTGAAATTCTCGCACCGCGGAGAAAATCAAATGCTCCCATGATTTTTCTCGTAGATCACTTTTTCGAGGGTAAGCCATTGCCTGCCAGGATTCCCGTTGAAGGAAAAGACAAAATAATATTTGTAGATGTTACCCATGAGCCAAAAACAAAATATGTCGACAGCCTTTCCGGTGAGCTCAGAAATGAGTTTGGAACAGTAAGCGGTGTAATCGGTATCGGTGGCGGCTCTGCCATGGATCTCGCTAAAGCCGTTTCGCTGATGATGACTAACCCGGGTTCTTCAGCCGATTACCAGGGCTGGGACCTGGTCAGAAACCCAGGGGTTTATAAAGCAGGCATCCCCACACTCAGCGGAACAGGCGCCGAAGTGTCGCGAACCACCGTTCTCACGGGGCCAACGAGAAAGCTCGGCATGAATTCCGATTTCACGCCCTTCGACCAGATCGTTCTCGATCCCGAACTGACCGCCAATGCGCCCGTTAATCAGCGCTTTTATACCGGAATGGACTGTTATATTCACTGCATCGAGAGCCTTACCGGCACTTATCTCAATGAATTCAGTAAATCGTACGGCGAAAAAGCGCTTCAGCTCTGTCAGAAAGTTTTCGTGGAAAAAAATCATTGGGATGAAGAATCCGACGATCAGCTGATGATGGCCTCCTACGCAGGAGGAATGAGTATTGCTTATTCACAAGTGGGCG
>JBGAJL010000123.1:0-11597 GCA_044224935.1 Flavitalea sp. | reverse complement strand
GATATTAAAAGAGCTTTCCGTTATCGCACCCAGCACCTCGCTTCGCTTGGCCAGCAGATAATTATTCCTGCGATAATAATTCAACTGCTGATGATCCGCAGGAATAGCAGGAGTGTAAATAACCAGTTGCGCATCTTTTGGCGCCGCATCTGCATCGTCTTTGTACATCACCTCTATACCTTCCTTCTCCAACTGCCGTGTCAGCGGAGTTTCTGTTTTATCGTAGCCGCTTACCGCTTTTCCATGAAATGAAAAATAGCGGGCAAGCGCACTCATCCCGATACCGCCTATGCCGATAAAATATATTTTCTGTATGGTGTCCAGCCTGATCATTTAATGTCTTTCAATATCTCCTGCGCAATAATTTCATCTGCATTTTTAACTGCCAGGGCCGTAATATTTTTCTTTAATTCTTCCTGCCTGGGAATATCATATGCCAATTCTGCAATAGTATTCATCAGGTTTTCCTTTACTGCTGCGTCGGGTATCATCAAAGCGGCATTTTTTTCTACCAGTCTCCTGGCATTTTCTGTCTGGTGATCTTCCGCTGCAAACGGATAGGGCACGAATATTACCGGCTTTCCGGCGATACATAATTCCGCTATCGACATTGCGCCCGACCGGGACACCACAATATCAGCAGCGGCAAAAGCATATTCCATTTTCCCGATAAATTCGTCGGTCCACACATTCCTTCGCCCTTCAGATACTTCTCTGGCATGCGCAGCAAATGGCTTTCCCGTTTGCCAGATCAGCTGGAGGTCATTTTTAGAGAACTCGCTTATCGACTCTGCAATCGCTTCATTGATATTTTTTGCCCCGAGGCTTCCTCCCGTTACCAGCACCGTTTTCCGATGCGGATCGAGCTTAAAATAGCGCACCGCTTCACTCTTGCTGATATTGCTTTCGGCAATTACGCTTCGTATCGGGTTTCCGGTAATCATTATTTTTTCTTTCGGGAAAAATTTTTCCATCCCATCGCCCGAAACAAATATTCTGTTCGCCTTTTTTCCGAGCAGCATATTCGATTTGCCCGCAAATGAATTCGATTCATGAATAAATGTGGGCAGCCCCTTGGACTGTGCGTAGCGGAGCACCGGGAAGGTAGAATAACCGCCCACGCCGATCACCGCTTCCGGTTTAAATGACCGGAATATTTCGCTTACCTGCGTGAAACTTTTCAGCAATTTGAAAGGCAGCGTTATATTTTTGATCAAAGAGCTTCTGTTAAACCCGGCTATATCCAATCCCTTCACAGGATATCCTGCCAGCGGTATCTTTTCCATCTCCATCTTTCCTTTCGCACCGATAAATAAAATATCAGCTTCCGGATCGGTTTTTTTTATTGCATTCGCTATGGCCACAGCCGGGAAAATATGACCGCCCGTTCCTCCTCCCGCTATAATAATCCTTCTAGGCATTTTCCGTTTTTTCGCCTTCCAGTTGCTCCACATTTCTCGCGACGCTTAAAATGATCCCGATGGAAAGACAGGTAAATAAAAATGAGCTCCCGCCCATACTCACCAAAGGCAGTGTTACTCCCGTTACGGGGAATAAATTCACATTCACGGCCATGTTGATCAAAGCCTGGATCACCAGGGTAAAACTCAGGCCCAATGCAAGAAAGGCCCCGAATGCGTAAGGGCATTTCCGGAATATTCGGATACTCCTGAACAAAAACACCAGGTAAATAAATATGATAAATACACCGCCCACCAATCCGTATTCTTCGATAATTATCGCATAAATAAAATCCGAATAAGGATGGGGAAGAAAATTCCGCTGCTCGCTGTTTCCCGGCCCAAGGCCGATAATTCCTCCTTTTGCTATAGCGATCTTGGCCTGGTTCACCTGGTAATTTTCATCCTTGTCTACTTCTTTACCGTCATAGACAAAATTCTGTACGCGCTTTATCCAGGTAGGCATTCTTCCCACTTCCAGGATTGCAGGCAGATCCTTCGATTTTCCTTCTTCTTTATCGTAACAGATCATCGAAATAAATACCAGCAGCACCACTGGCACGGCAGCCACTCCAATAGTCAGGCCAATATGTTTGATACTAACCCTGCCAATGAACATTAACAAAAGGCTTGTAGCGCCGGTGAGCAATGCGGTAGAAAGATTTGCCGGGGCAATAAGCATGCAGGTGATGATCACCGGAATAATAATAGGAAGGAAACCTTTTTTGAAATCTTTGATTACATCCTGTTTACGGCTCAACATGCGGCCGATATACATAAACAGCGCAAGTTTGGCGAGGTCGGAGGTTTGAAACGTAAGGTTAATGATAGGCAATCGTATCCAGCGGCTTCCTTCGTTCAGTCGCACGCCAAAAAACAATGTCCATATCAGCAGCGGTATGGCAATCAGAAATAATATCCTCGACCATTTTGAATAAAGCGTATAGTTTACCCGGTGTGCAAAATAAATGATCGCTACACCGATAACAATAAACATGATCTGCTTGAATAAATAGATCTCGGTATTGCCCTTGTTATATTTATAGGCCAGCAATCCGGTAGAACTATACACAACCAGCAGCGAAACGAGGGCAAGCAATATCACTATGGCCCAGATAAATTTATCGCCCTTTGTTTTCTGGCTAAGTCCGCGCAGATGATTTTTCGGTATGGTTACGAATTCGTTCAATTAAAGAGTTCTTACTGCTTTTTTAAATTGATCGCCCCGGTCTTCATAATTATGGAACAGGTCGAAACTGGCACAGGCGGGGCTTAGCAGGATCACGTCGCCCGGTTCAGCGATAGCAAAGGATGATTTTACGGCATCGCCGGCGCTAGCCGTGTCGATGATGAGTTGTACATCATCCTGGAAAACCTCGTGTATCTTTTTATTATCGACGCCCAGGCAAACGATCGCCTTTACCTTTTCCTTTACCAGATCGCGCAGCATGCTATAATCGTTGCCCTTGTCGACGCCGCCCAGGATCAGGATAGTCGGTTTATTCATGCTCTCGAGCGCATACCAGGTGCTGTTGACATTCGTTGCTTTGCTGTCGTTGATAAAATCGACCCCTCGGATGGTGACGACGAATTCCATCCGGTGCTCGATGGATTCGAACGACTGCACCGCTTCGCGGATCTTTGATTTTCTAATCCCAATGATGGAGGGAGCTAATCCTGCTGCCATAGTGTTGTACTGGTTATGTTTTCCCTTGAGGGCAAAATCATAAATGCTCATCTGCATTTTCTCATCGCCTGTTTTAATTGTCATCTGTTCGTTCATAATAAAAGCTCCCCGGTTTAATTCTCGTTGCATAGTAAATGGTAATAGGTTAGAATTGATTGAATGTTCTTTCATATACTGCGTGGTTACCGGGTCATCATCGCAGTAAATAAAATAGTCTTCGCTGGTCTGGTTCATAGTAATACGGAATTTGCTTTCGATATAGTTCTGAAATTTGTAATCATACCTGTCCAGATGGTCTTCCGTGATGTTCGTTATGATTGCAATGTCCGGTCTGAATTCTTTTATATCATCGAGTTGAAAGCTGCTGATCTCTGCGATATACCAGGGTTTTGGATCTTCTTTTACCTGCCTTGCAAAGGAATAACCGATATTTCCCACCAGCGCACATTCAACACCTGCGTGCCTGAATATGTGATAGATAAGCGAGGTGGTGGTGGTTTTTCCATTGCTGCCGGTAATTCCTACTATCCTGCTATCGCCTTTGTATCTGTATGCCAGTTCTATCTCGCTTATAACCGGTATGCCCCTGCTTCTTATTTTTTTCACAATGGTCGCTTTTTCCGGTATCCCCGGGCTCTTCATCACTTCATCTGCATTCAATATCAATTCTTCCGTGTGTCGTTTTTCCTCGTACCGGATATTATTTTCTTCCAGTTCCTTTCTATACTCCTCTTTTATTGCCGAGCCGTCGGAAACAAACACTTCATAACCTTTCTGCCGGCCCAGCAGCGCTGCACCGACGCCACTCTCCCCTGCGCCCAATATGACAAGACGTTTGTTCATCATTACCTGTTCAGGTTCCGGATTAAAGGGGGTTTTTCGATAGTATGAACTTCCTGTGCGCACCGCAATGTCTTTCTTCAGTCAGCTTTCATCGGATCGGTTGGGTGGCGAACCATGGGTTTTTCAGTAAGGCATTTAGTATCTTATGTTTACTCAGGCTTTCTGGCACACCGGCATTCAGGCCGCTTCTCTGCCAGAACAAGCATGAGCTATCTTATTTTCAATGTCACGATAGCAAACGCGATACACAATACCGTCACGATCCAGAAACGCGTCACTATTTTACTTTCATGATATCCCAGCTTCTGGTAATGGTGATGCAAGGGGCTCATTAAAAAGATCCGCCTGCCTTCTCCAAATTTTTTCTTTGTGTACTTAAAATAACTCACCTGCAATACCACGCTCAGGCTCTCCACCAGGAACACACCGCAGAATATGGGAATCAGCAATTCTTTTCTCACGATAATGGCCAGCGCCGCGATGATCCCTCCAAGCGTGAGGCTTCCCGTATCACCCATGAACACCTGCGCCGGAAAAGCATTGTACCACAAAAAACCCACGCATGCACCAATCATGGCACCGATAAAGATCGACAGCTCGCCCAGGTTGGGGATATACATGATGTTTAAATATTCCGCGAACCGCAGGTTACCGCTGGCATAGGCAAATATTCCCAGGCAGGTGCCGATGATCGCGCTTGTGCCTGTGGCCAGGCCGTCGAGGCCATCGGTGATATTCGCGCCATTCGATACAGCCGTGATGATAAATATCACGGCAAGGATGTACAGTATCCAGGTAAAGCCTCTTAGCGCCGGCGGCAATAATTTTGAATAATTAAATTCATGATTCTTGACAAATGGAATCGTGGTCACCGGTTCATTGGGGATCACAAACAGCATCTGCTTTCCATCCATACTTCGCCTGATCACTTTCGTGCTGTCATTTGCCTCACCTGTATATTCCCTCCATACCTGCGTATTGGAATTAAAGATCAGCGTGGATGCCACCACGATCCCTAACACCACCTGTCCCAATATTTTAAACCAGCCAGCCAGTCCGTCCTTATCTCCTTTTTTATATTTTATTCCCTGCCGTTGCGCAATTTTCTTTGCTCTTAATTTTAAATAATCATCGATAAAACCAATTATTCCCAGCCAGATCGTGCTGAATATCATCAGCCGGATATAGGCTTTCTGCAGATCGGCCAGCAGCAGTGTTGGAATCAGAATAGCCAGGATAATAATGATCCCGCCCATCGTGGGGGTTCCTTTTTTCTGCTGTTCGCCGGCAAGACCGAGGTCCCTTACACTTTCCCCCACCTGCTTTTTCAGCAGGTAACTGATCAGCTTTTTTCCGAACACTGCTGTTATCACCAGCGAAAGGATAATAGCCAGCAACACGCGGGAAGTGATGAACTGGAACAATGCACTGCCCGGGAATTTTATTCCTTCATTCTGCAGCCAGTCAAATAACTGATAGAGCATTCGATTTTATTTTTCTAATAGTTGAAACATCTCCATCAAAACCTGTTTATCATCAAAAGGATATTTCATTCCTTTTATCTCCTGGTATTTTTCGTGTCCCTTTCCGGCAATCAGGATAATATCTTCTGCCTGTGCCATGCTCACTGCAGTCTTTATCGCTTCTTTCCGGTCGGCAATGGAAATATATTTTCGTTTCGCCGCCGTACTGAGCCCCTCTTCCATATTTTTCAGTATCTCCAGCGGGTCTTCACTGCGTGGGTTGTCAGAGGTAAATATGACTTTGTCGCTGTATTCGCATGCAGCCTCAGCCATCACCGGTCGTTTAGTGCGGTCCCTGTCTCCGCCGCAGCCTACCACCGTAATCACCTGCTCATGGCCTTTTTTCAGTTTCTGAATGGTGATCAGCACATTGATCAGGGCATCAGGCGTATGCGCGTAATCAACGATCCCTATTATGCGCTGATGACCGGAAACATAATATTCAAATCTCCCCTCGGCGCCGGTCATGTTGCTCAGGTGCAGCAATATTTCATTTTTATCTTCCCCCAGGCAGATCGCGGCACCATACACGGCCAATAAATTGTAAGCGTTGAATTCACCTATCAGCCGGAAATGGACCTCCTGGTCGTTGACCATCATTACCAGTCCCGTTAACCCGTTCTCCAGGATGCGCCCTTTGAAATCGGCTATTGTTTTAAGACTGTAATAATATTTTGAAGCATTGGTGTTCTGCAACATTACCGCTCCCCGTTTATCATCTGCATTCGACAAGGCAAAAGCATCGGAATCCAGGCCGTCGAAAAATGCTTTTTTCACCCTGATATATTCATCAAAGGTTTTATGATAATCGAGATGGTCATGTGTGATATTGCTGAATATACCGCCCGCGAATTTCAACCCTGCTATACGATGCTGATGGATAGCATGTGAGCTGGTTTCCATAAACACATGCGTGCAGCCCGCATTCACCATTTGTCTTAGTAAGGCGTTCAGGCTGATGGCATCCGGAGTTGTATGCGTTGCCGGAATAACAGCCGTTCCGATATGATTCTGCACGGTGCTCAGCAAACCGCAATTATAGCCCAGTTGGGTAAACAGCCTGAATAATAAAGTTGCGATGGTCGTTTTACCGTTTGTTCCCGTTACGCCTACAAGTTTTAATTTTTCAGAAGGCTGCCCGTAATAATTATGCGCCATTATTCCTGCTGCCACTGCGCTGTTCTCCACCTGCACATAAGTGACCCCTTCTTTTTTACCGGCCGGTATTTCTTCACAAATGATTACGCTGGCATTTTTGTTAACCGCTGTGTCAATGAACTGGTGGCCATCCGCCGCTGCGCCCTTGATGGCAATGAACGCGTCTCCTTCATTCACTTTTCTCGAATCGATGCACAGCGCATTCACATCCACCGCGGTGCTTCCCAGCACCGAGCGGATGTTTACCCTAAACAATATGTCTTGCAGCGATGCCATCTGTTTAATTTAATTCTATTGTCACCGTTTGTCCCCTCGTTAAAGCCGCGCCTGCATTCACAGACTGCGCAATAACTCTTCCTCTCCCTTTCGCCAGCACTTTCACATTCTTATTTTCCAGCAGAAAAAGCACATCCTTTAATCCCATTCCTTTTACATCGGGCATACTGCTGCCGGTAACTACCTGATCCTTTACCACGGGCTGATAATTTTCAGGCGTGATCAGATTATAGTCCGATTTCCCCGATGAATCTTTATAATTTATCTCCAGGCCATTCAATACTTTTTTAATGTCCGGCGCATAACCGGCATATAAAAATTTTGAGCTGTCGATGGAAATCTCAGGCTGTCCCGGCTTATCATCATCTATACCCATCGCTATCAGCTTATCCGAAATCTCTTTAAACACCGGGCCAGCTACCGCTCCTCCATAAAATAATTTTGCGAACGGCTTATTCTTAATCACCACAATGCAGGAATATTTAGGATTATTCGCGGGAAAATAGCCGGCAAATGATGATTGATAAATATGATCCGCATAACCGCGTTTACCGTTTGCCACCAGCGCTGTTCCCGTTTTACCAGCCACCAGGTAGTTGGTACCCCTGAATAATTTATACGCCGTTCCTCCTGCTTCATGACAAACCCCAACGAGACATTCTTTCAACTGGTTTAGCGTCGATTGACGGCAGATGCTGTCTTCCAGTACCACGGGTTCATTTCTTTTTACTACCAGGCCACCCTGCTTTATTTCGTTCACGAGGTAAGGCTTCATCATCTTACCGTCGTTTGCAACGGCATTATATATGGTAAGCGTTTGCAATGGACTCACGAGTACTTCATAACCAAATGCCATCCACGGCAGCGTAGTGGCGCTCCAGGTTTTCGATTTTGGCGTTTTGATGATGGGTGGCGTTTCTCCCACCAGGTCTATTCCTGAAAACTGGTTTAATCTTAATTTCCTGAGATGCTCGATGTATTGCGTGGGATTGCGGGAGTAATTATTATACACCAGTTTGGCCATCCCCACATTGGAACTCAGCTCAAATGCTCTTTTCACCGTCACATCTTCTGAATTCTCATGTTTCTCACTATCGTATACCGTTCTTTTAGCCACCTGCCACACTCCATGCTCAAGATTTATTTTGTTGTCAAGCGTTACATACCTGTCTTCCAGCAGCGAAATCATTGTCGCAAGCTTGAATGTGGAGCCAGGCTCGGAAGCACGGATAGCATAATTAAGATCTTCGCTGTATTTTCCGTCTTCACCTTTTCCGAGGTTCGCGATTGCTTTGATTTTTCCCGTCTTCACTTCCATTACGATACAGGTGCCGTGGTCACATTCATTTCCTTCCATCATCTTCAGCAATGCATTTTCTGCGATATCCTGGATGTTAACGTCCAGGGTTGTCACCACATCTTTTCCCGGTTCGGGCTCTATTTCATATCCGTCAACCGGTACATATACTCCGCCGGCGATATACCTGACCAGCTTCTTTCCTGTTTCTCCCTTCAATAAAGAATCATAGGTATATTCGAGACCTACGTTTAAGTTTTTTACTTTCCCATCACTATCAATGAACTCTCTCGAAAGCCCGATCGTTCTGTTGGCCAGCAGGCCGAACGGATTGAGTCTTTTATTTTTAACCTCCCAGATAAAGCCGCTCTTGTTTTTCCCCTGTCTTACCAATGGAAAGGAGCGCATCGACTTGTATTGCTGAAAGCTGATATTCCTTTTCAGCAGGTAATACCTGTTTCTGTTTTTATACTGAGCCTGCAGTTCTTTCTTGTACTCCGCCTGGCTTTTGTCTTTGAAATAGCCAGCAAGACTCAGCGACAGTGAATCGATATTCTCTTTGAATCTTTTTCCTTCTTTTTCTCTTAGCCCGTCTGCACCAAAGTCGACATACACATCAAAAAAAGGAATGGAGGTGCTGAGCATTTTTCCATCTTCACTATATATCGTTCCCCTGTCAGCGTCGATCTCCACATATCGTTCCTGTTGCTTCTTTGCCTGCTCCTTCCAGAAACTACCCTGCACCTGCTGGATATATATCACCCTGCCAAGAATAAAAAGGCTGAAGGCGACGATGCCCAGGAAGCTCAGATAGACTCTCCATAGTATGTCGCGTTTTACTTCCAAGGGATCCTTTTATACTGTTAAGGCTGCGTGTCCGGATATTTTATTAAGCTGTCTTTTAATACTACGGGAGGCGCTGTCAGCTCTTTTAATCCATAAGCCGCCACCGCAGCAGACAATTCGCTCTGCTTGCTGCGAAACATCACTTCACTCTTCAGCGTTTTATATTCATAATTCAGCTCATCCAATTGCCGCTTCACCGTTTTTATGTTTCTGATCGTTTTATCGGCATAATGGCCGTTGTAGATATATACAACCGCCAGTGCAGACAGAAACAGGAAGAATGGAAAATTTTTAAGGATCCATTGATAGTTGAACAGCCGTTTCCAGTCTGCCTTACTGTCTTTTATTTCTGTTTGTTCACCCATTTCTGCCCGCTATTTTTTCTCCGCCACCCGCAACTTTGCGCTGCGTGATCTGGGATTTCTTTTTAACTCTTCTTCACCAGCCGTCACCGGCTTTTTGGTAATAACATTCAATAGCGACCTGCTCCCCCTGTTTCCATACACATCATATTCATCCGGCAATTCCTCCACGCTTCCCTGCTTAAAGAATATTTTCACTATCCTGTCTTCGATCGAATGAAAGGTGATCACCGCTATTCTCCCTCCCTGGTTCATCACGGCAGGCGCCTGCATCAGCATTTCCTTTAAAGCACCCAATTCATCATTCACTTCAATCCGCAATGCCTGGAACACCTGCGCGAAATATTTATTCGGGTTGCCTTTTACAATATCATTCACCGCATTTTTCAGGTCGGCAATCGTTTCGAGTTTTCCTGCCGAACGCACCGTCACTATTTTCTTAGCCAGCGTTTTCGAATTCGTTACCTCGCCATATCGCTCAAACAATTTGTGCAGTTGCTGTTCGGTATAATTGTTCAGCACATCCCTCGCGGACAATTCCTGCCTCGTGTCCATTCGCATGTCGAGACTGCCCTCGAACCTTGTCGAAAATCCGCGCTCTGCCTCATCAAACTGATGGCTGCTTACGCCGAGATCCGCCATGACGCCGTCTACTCCGCTTATCTTATGCAATCGCAGGAATTTTTGCAGATGCCTGAAATTATGCTGCACAAAAACGATGCGTTCGTCATCGGGCAGGTTCCTCCGTGCGTCGGCATCCTGGTCAAAAGCAATCAGCTTTCCATCCGGGCCGAGCCGGGCGAGCAGTTCACGTGAATGCCCCCCCCCGCCAAATGTGCAATCGACATAGATACCATCCGGCTTCACCTGCAGCGCATCCACTGTTTCTTTCAAAAGAACCGGAACATGATAGTTGTCATTATTCTGCATAATGCGCCATTACATTTCCAATCCGTTAGGCACCACTTCCTGCGCCAGATTGCTAAACATCTGCGGTGTCATCGAATCAAAGAACTCTTTATGCCGGACCTTGTCCCAGATCTCTATCTTCTTGCCCGAGCCCACTACCAGGATATCCTTGTCCAGGCCGGCATATTCCCGGAGGTTCTGAGGCAGCAGCAGCCTGCCAGCCGTATCCAGCTCCAGCTCCGTTGCCCCGTTCAGAAAATATCTTTTGAATTCCCGTACTTTGGGGTCAAAATCATTCAGCTTGCTCAGGTTTTCAAATAATGGGTTCCAGTTGGCTATCGGATGCAGCGTAAGGCATTTTTCGAAGCCCCTGCTGATCACAAACTGGCTGGCAGAATCTTCCGGCAGCTTCTTTTTGAGCGCAGCAGGGAGCAGAAAGCGTCCTTTCGCGTCAACAGTTGCTTCATATTCGCCTAGAAAACCAATCATTTATGAGAAGATTGAATAAATTTGACATTAACAGACACAAAATAACACATTTTACCACTTTACATCTATAATTGGGAATACTTATTTTTTCCACAAAGCCAAATCGGCCTGATATTCATACCCAGCAAGGGTTCCAGCCGGTTTCCAAGAATGAATCGTAGATATACTGTGGATTTCCTGTGGATTACTGTGTGCTAAATGTGAATAGACTCAAAAAATACCCGTATGAAGGACCCGCGAACGATCTCCGTAAATGAATTTGATTACCCCTTACCAGAGGAGAAAATCGCCACACAGCCTGCCGGCAAACGGGATGCCTCGAAACTGCTGGTATGGAATAAAACGCTCAAAGAAGACGTATTCAGCCATATTTCAGATCATCTTCCGGCTGATTCGCTCCTGGTTTTCAATGATACCAAAGTAATCGAGGCCCGCCTCCTGTTTCAAAAACCATCGGGCGCCCATATTGAAATTTTTTGTCTTGAACCGGGAGACGGTTATCCCGACATCACCACTGCACTCGCACAAACAGGGGCCGTTAACTGGAAATGCCTGGTAGGAAATGCATCGGCCTGGAACCCAGGCTTATCACTTGAAAAGAAAATTAATTCCGGCGACCATTCTGTTTCGTTAAAAGCATCCATGCGCAAAAAAGAAACGGATCATTTCGAAATTCATTTATCGTGGTCGCCCGAAAATATTTCCTTTGCCGAATTACTGCATCATGCCGGCGCTATCCCGCTTCCT
>JBGAJL010000004.1:0-89797 GCA_044224935.1 Flavitalea sp. | reverse complement strand
ACGAATTATAAAGAATACGGGTTCAGGATATACATGACGCCCAATGATGCTGTATCGATAGCTAAAACCTACAAGAAATACCTGGAAGAGAACAACAGGTTTGTTACGCTGGAACAGAAAGCGGAAAGCAATCCCAATATCCGGAAATTATATGGCGCTCCATTTATTTATGTTTGGGGCAATGAATGTATTGTGAGGGAGAATATAAAAGACTGGAACAACTTTGCCCCTTTTTTTAAAACAGGTGTGGGCAGCAACGCTTTAACGGTTTCCAAACACATCGTTCAAATAATTGCCAATACGGAGAGCGGCAAGGCCCTGCAGGCGCTGATGAAAGAATCTTCGTCCATGCGTGATATCGGTAAGTATGGGCAACAGATTGTCGTTACGGCCATCAATGATGCGATGGCTCTAAAAGATTTCTATAAGGAGGGAATATGGAAAACGTCTGCACTTGATGATATCACCAATTCCTACATCAAAAAAGGAATATCGTTTTTAACGGAAAAGGAACTGTATGATTTTAATAAGCGGCTCTTGTACAGTGCCTACGGCCAATATATGCAGCCAATTGCCGAATGGGGAAACGGCGCCAGTGATTTCTTTTTGAAAAAGCTGAATGAAATGCAAATAAAAAAAGCATGGCTGGGATTTGAATCTTTTAAACCTGCTTATATAAATCCTTCATTTGTAGAAAATGCCAATGAGGCGGGTTATCTTATCGGTCCTTATGATTCTTATCATAGCATTCACCAGCATGGAAAAGAAATGTGGGAAACAGCCGCTTTCAGTGACACTTCATTGTATAACGAGGGTGTTATTCAAAATAAAGACGGGAGTATTCAAAAAGGATTTCAGGGAGTGGGGAGGAAATTAAATCCCGTACTGGCGTTGCCTTCTGTAAAAGAGAGGGTGGACAGTATATTAAGCAATGGTTTTGCTTTTAATTCATGGTTTATAGATTGCGATGCCACCGGTGAAATATTTGATAATTATTTTCCGCCCCATATCACCACCCAGTCGCAGGATATGGAGGCCAGGTTGCAGCGGATGGCATGGATACGGGATAATAAAAAAATGGTAATCGGATCTGAAGGGGGGAATGATTTTGCGGCAAACACAATCGCGTTCGCACACGGACTGTGGTCGCCTGGTTTTTTATGGAGCGACACTGACTGGCGGACAAACAAAAAATCTCCCTATTATTTCGGTGCATACTATGCGCCGGATGGAGGTGTTCCGATTCATTTTACAAAACAGGTTCCCATCAAACCGTTATATGATTATATTTATTACGATTGCAGGTTTAATCTTCCATTGTTTCAACTGGTATATAATAATGCGATGATCGCGTCTCATCACTGGGGGTGTGGATCATTGAAGCTGAAAGACGAAGTGATCAATAATAAATTGAGGGAGGTGTTGTATAATTTTCCGCCATTATATAATCTTGACAGAAGAGAGATTGTAAAACAGCAAAAAACAATCGCCGATCATATAAAAGTGTTCTCGGCAACGCATGCAAAAGCCGTGACGCTTGAAATGACAGGGTTCAGTTATCTTACGGAGGATAAATTTGTACAGGAAACCAGCTTTGGGAAAGAATTGATTATTATAGCCAATTTTGGTGATAAGTATTTCCAGTATGAAGGCACTGGCATACCTGCCAAATCATTATTGATTCTCTATCCCCTGCTGGGTAAAAAAGAAATATATACACCAATTCCGTAAACAAAGCCTGCAATGAAATTCTTTTTCTGCATTTCCTGCCTGTTGTTTTTTGCCAATTCATCCGGCTTTGGCCAGCAGCCAGGTATTGAATATCCTGTTCTGAAGCATTACGACCAGGATCATCTGGGCAGGATAGCCATGCCCGTCGGCGGAATTGGAACAGGAACCCTCTCTATCGGCGGTCGCGGCGATATCCGGCAGGTGGAGATTATGAATATTCCCGGGAAGCAGTATGCAGGTAGCTCGGGCAAGAATGATCTTGAAAGCATTTCACCGGTGTTTTGTTTATACGCAAAAGCGGGGAATGCCGCACCTGTTACGAAACAGCTCAGCGGCCCACTTGAATTTTATGAATATGAAAGCATGATGGGCCAGCCTGTCGAAAATCACGGGTTACCAAAATTCCGTCATGCAAGTTTCGACGCGGCTTATCCCTTTGCACAGGTGAACCTGTCTGATGAAACTGTGCCTGTGGATGTGAAAATCAAAGCATTTAACCCGCTTATCCCGGCAGATGCCGATCAGAGTGGCATACCCATTGTTGTGCTCAGGTTTGTGCTGACCAATAAAACTTCCAAAGTGGTCACTGCATCGGTATGTGGCATGACGGATAATTTTATAGGAATAGACGGGAGTAAAACACGTAAGGATTTTAAAGGTGAGCCTGTTTTCACAGGTGCGAAGGCAAACAGGAATGAGTTCAGGCAGGAGGCGCAATTGACGGGTATTTATATGTATTCCGACAGTGTTGACAAAACGGATGCCGCCTGGGGAACAATGGCATTGAGTACTGAAAATACCGGACGGATCAGCTATGCAACGTCAACCAATCCATTTGGTTCCGGCAGTAATATATTGTCGTTCTGGGATGATTTCAGCGCTGATGGTATACTGGCCAACAGGCACTATGATCAGCCGGACAAACCAACAGCGGCCCTTGCAAAAACGATTGATATCCCGGCTCATGAAACCAGGGAGATATCTTTTTATTTTACCTGGAGGTTCCCTAACCGGTATGCATGGTCGCAAACAATTGTGGGAAATTATTATGCCGGTAAGTACGCAGATGCATGGGATGTTATCAGGAAAACTTTTCCAATACTCCCCGGGCTGGAAAAGAAAACCGTAGAATTTGTCAGCGCATTTATTAATTCGGATCTTCCTGCCGAGATCAAAGAAGCTGCGCTGTTCAACATCAGCACGCTGCGTACACAAACCGTTTTCAGAACGCCTGACGGGAAAATGTTTGGGTGGGAAGGTGTGTTTGATAAACAGGGCTCATGCTTTGGCTCCTGCACGCATGTGTGGAATTATGAACAGGCAACCGCTTTTCTTTTTGGCGATCTGGCTAAAACCATGCGGGATGTTGAATTTGGCTATTCGACCGGCGAAGATGGTAAAATGTGTTTCAGAACGGCTTTGCCGCTTGAAAAAATGAAACCCGGAAATGGATGTTTTGCTGCGGCTGACGGACAGATGGGAACGATCATGAAAATGTATCGCGAATGGCAACTGTCGGGTGATGATAATTTCCTCAAAACTCATTGGGCGCTTGTAAAAAAAGCGCTTTCCTATGCATGGATCCCGAAAGGGTGGGACAGTGACAGGGATGGTGTAATGGAGGGATGTCAGCATAACACGATGGACGTAGAATATTACGGTCCCAACCCGCAGATGCAGTTATGGTATCTCGGGGCTTTAAAAGCTGCTGAAGCGATGGCAAATTATTTACACGATAAAGCTTTTGCAGCGGAATGCAGGCGCATATACACCCTTGGCAGCGCATGGACAGATAAAAATCTTTTTAACGGCTCTTATTATGAACAACAGATCCGCCCTCCCGGTTCAAGAGATAATATTGCTCCATCGCTTATCGTAGGAATGGGCAGTAATAATTTCACTGATCCCGAATATCAGTTAGGTAAAGGCTGCCTTGTTGACCAGTTGGTTGGCCAGTATATGGCGCATATATGCGGGTTAGGCTATCTCACCGATTCTGCCAATATCCGCACCACGCTTAAAAGTATTATGAAGCTGAACTACCGTTCAGACATGTCGGGACATTTTAATCATTTGCGCAGCTTTGTTTTTGATGATGAAGCAGCGCTGCTGATGGCCTATTATCCTTCCGGCCGTCCTGAAATTCCTTTTCCTTATTTTAATGAAGTAATGACCGGTTTTGAATATGTGGCGGCAATTGGAATGATCTATGAGCAACAGGTGGATAATGGATTACTGTGTATAAAAAATATCCGCGACCGGTTTGATGGACGAAAGAGAAATCCTTTTGATGAAATAGAATGCGGGCACCACTATGCCCGTGCAATGGCTAGCTGGGGCGCGGTGCCGGCTATAACGGGGTTTCAATATTCGGCGGTTAAGGAAGAAATGCATTTCAATGCAAAACAAGGCAAATGGTTCTGGAGCAACGGATATGCGTGGGGCGTCATTACAATCAAAAAAGAAGGGAATGAATGGAACATTGCGGTAGAGGTGTTAAAAGGGAAAATAAAACTGAAAAAATTTATACTGGGCAACGAAACGAAGGCTTTCAAAAAAGCCGTTGTGGCCGGTGAAAAACAACCATTGCAATTTTCAATGCTTGCCGGCAGCTAATCAAAAGCCATCGGGCCCGGGCAGTATACCCGGAACACCGGAGAAAATTGACAGGGATGGCCTATGGAGACGCTGCGGCCCTGGAAAATATCTGCACAGGTCTGGTGAATATGCTATAATAAATATGGTTGCCAATTAGTTAACATTGTATTCTTAAATCAATTGCGAGTCTATGAATTTCCTCAGGAGAATCTTTTCTTTACGTCTGTTTCTCTTTATTATACTGTCGTGTTATGTCCCTGCAAAAGCTTTCTCGCTCCCTCCGGATACTTTGACGATTTCCAAAAATGGCCTTTCCCTTTCGATAGATCCTGCCGATTGGAGCCTTACTATGCTTGCCAACGGAAAAAAAATTCCGGTTTCCGCAGCTCTTAAAAACAAACAGGCTGTAAGTAATTTGCAATCGAGCGGTGATGCCTGTTCGTGGTATCATCCGCAAAGCGGGTTGTCAGTTGCTGTCCGGATTGAAAATGAATATATCGATATTCATTTTACTGCGAAAGACTCACAAAATATTACCTGGCCGGTTATCGGATCGGATATTGATGCTATCACAATACCGTTTTATCAGGGGAAATATATACCTGCAAAAGACCCGGTTTGGCTGCAGTATCTCGCTGGTAAAACCTTTTCGGGATTGCAGGATCTTTCTATGCAGTTTTTTGCTGTTAATTATCCCGATACGGCACTGTTATATATAATCACCAACCCCTATAATAATGAGCTGGAGTTTTCGGATCATCAAAAAACACTGGGCCTTTCTTTTCACCACGAATTCCCGATAACGGTTAAGAAAAAAGAATTTGGTTTCCGTGTATTGCTGATGCCGAATAATCCCACATCCATTGCGAAAAAATATCTTTCATATATTAAAGAAACTTCTCGAATCGTGACCCTGGAAGAAAAAGCCATGCAAATTCCGGGTGTGCGGAAATTATATGGCGCCCCTCATATGTATGTCTGGAACACAGAGGGCATTACAGTTGCGGATGTGAACAAGTGGAAATTATTAAAAGACCATATCGCGGCACAGCAAAAGCTTCCTGGTGATAATCCCGTGAAGCATTTATTGAAACTTTTTAAAAACGGGGAATCGGGAAGAGAGTTTTTAAATCAATTGGCTGCATTCAGTAAAGATGAATATGTAATCAAATACCATAAGAGCCTTTTATGCAAGGCTCTCAGCGAAGTGTTGCTGCGCAATGATGTCTATAACCCGCAGCTTTGGAAAAATCTGATCACTGATGAGAAGATAATCTCACTCTCGAAAAAAAATAATCCTGCTCCGGAAGAATTATATGCACTTAATGAATATCTTTTATACACCGCCTTCCCGGATATGCTGAAACCTCTAGCGGGCTGGGGCGGGGCCTCGCCAGGCATGATTGACGAAATGAAAGCTTCCGGTATCGGTAATGCATGGATCGGGCTGAATGATTGGACAAGCGCTCAGTTGCATCCCGCGTTTGCACAGCGGGCCCTCGATAGCGGTTATCTGCTGGGCCCATACGACTCTTACCACAGTATGCACGAGCCCGGGAAAGAGAGATGGCTGACTGCTAAATTTACCGATACGACGCTGTATTACAAAGCCTGCGTGCTGAATAAAGCGGGTAAACCTATTGGCGGGTTTCTCGGGCAGGGAAGAAAATTAAATCCTGTATTGTCGATGCCAGCTGTAGAAGAACGCCTCAACTCAATTATCGATCATCGCAAACCATTATTTAATTCCTGGTTTATTGATTGCGACGGAACCGGTGAAATTTACGATGATTATACACCAGGAAGAATGACCAGTCAGCAACAGGATCTCGAAGCCCGGTTGAAAAGGATGAGTTGGATCAGGGATCAATACCACTTTGTCATTGGCACGGAAGTAGGAAACGATTTTGCCGCGCAGGTAATTGCTTTCGGTCATGGCATGACCACTCCCGTAATTGCCTGGGAGGATCCCGATATGCGGCATAATAAAAAATCGCCGTGGTTTATCGGCTCATATTTCTCACAGCTCGGCGGAATACCGGAGCGCTATAGCCTGCAGGTGCCGATCAAGGAAAAATATCATCATATTTATTATGACAACAGGTTTAACCTCCCTTTATTCCAGCTGGTGTACAATAATTCTGTGATCACATCCCATCATTGGGAATGGAACAGTTTAAAAGTGCCAGCAGAAAGAGTAAATAATTCATTAAAAGAAATATTATACAATGTTCCTCCTCTTTATCACCTCGATAACGAGGAGTGGAAAAAATTGAAGGATATCATTATTAAGCATGTCAAAGTGTTTTCCAGAACACATGCCAAAGCAGTCAATCTGGAAATGACGGATTTCGAATGGCTTTCCGATGATCATCTTGTTCAGCTCACGCGCTTTGAAAACAAGCTCGAAATCATAGCGAATTTTGGTACCAGGCCTTTTTCATGGAAAGAAAAAACTGTTCCGGCTTTGGGCCTGCTTATTCACGACCTGTCAACCGGTGTTTATGAAGTTTATCAACCTTAGCATTATTTTCCTGCTGCTCGTGCTCACTGCATCGGCGCAGGTTCAAAAGCCTAATATTATTATCCTGTATGCCGACGACCTCGGTTATGGCGATGTAAGCTGTTATGGCGCTTCACGTATTAAAACGGAAAATGTCGATCAGCTTGCCAAAGAGGGTTTGCGATTCACTGATGCGCATTCCACTGCTTCAACGTGCACGCCCTCACGGTTTTCCCTGCTCACAGGCATTTATGCATTCAGGAACAAAGCTAAAATTCTGCCTGGCGATGCGCCTTTATTAATTGATCCGTCCATTGCAACATTGCCAAAAGCCATGAAAGCAAACGGGTATATCACCGCAGCCATTGGTAAATGGCACCTGGGCATGGGCATTGGGAAAATAGACTGGAACACGAAAATTATTCCGGGAGCTAATGAAATCGGTTTTGATTATTCTTATTTATTACCTGCTACTGCCGATCGTGTGCCGACGGTTTTTGTAGAAAATGGAAGTGTACAGAATCTTGAGCCCAATGATCCGATAGAAGTGAGTTATACGCATAAAGTGGGTAATGAGCCAACGGGCACTGAAAACCCGGAACTATTAAGAATAAAGGCTGATCCGGAACATTCGAATACGATTGTCAATGGTATTGGCCGGATAGGATTTATGAGCGGAGGAAAAAAAGCACGCTGGGCAGATGAAAATATGGCGGACAGTTTTACAACCAGGGCGATCCGATTTATCCGCGAAAACAGGGACCATCCTTTTTTCCTTTACTTTCCTTTTAATGATATTCATGTGCCGCGTGCCCCCAATCAGCGCTTTGTCAATAAAAGCAGCATGGGTTCGAGAGGGGATGTGATTCTCCAGATGGATTGGGTAGTGGGACGGATCATGTCTACACTCAGGGAGCTCCAACTTGACAATAACACGCTCGTGATATTCACCAGCGATAACGGGCCCGTTCTGGATGACGGATACGCTGATCAGGCCGAGGAGTTAGCCGGAGATCATAAGCCGGGCGGACCTTATCGCGGTGGAAAGTACAGCATGTTCGAAGCCGGCACCCGCATGCCTTTTATTACCTGGTGGCCCGGCAAAATAAAGCCCGGTCAAAGTGATGCGATGATCAGCCAGGTGGATTTATTCGCTTCTCTTGTATCATTAACGGGAGGGAAGCCCGGCCCTGACGTGCATGACAGTCGTGATTTGAAAGATGTGCTCCTGGGTGAAAATAAACGTGGGAGAAAACAATTGCTGGAAGAGGGATATGTGTTGGCGCTTCGCGAAGGAAAATTCAAATATATCGAGCCGTTAAAGGCGCCCACTAATTATATGTCGCAAAAAAGAATTGAAATGGGGCTTTCCTTGCAACCGCAGCTTTATAATATTAACAGCGATCCGGGTGAGCGAAAGAACCTGGCAGATAAATATCCGCGCCAGGTAAAAAAATGGTTGAAAAACTCGATATTATCCGCACGGTGACCGCATATTAATCAAACTAAACTGCACACATTCATATTTGGGTGAATATCTGCATATGTTTAGGCAATGACAGGTTAAAAATGCCAGGTTTAGCTGAGTAAATTGTACAATAATCTCTCAACAACAACTGCTTTATTTATGTTTACAAAACTAACGATCGCTTTTTCTTTGCTCGCTGCCCTTTGCTTTTCGGCGCTTACGGGTGCAGCACAGCAAAGTGCCGTTACCGGGACTGTTTCCAGCACCACCGGTGAATTGTTACGCGGGGCAACCGTTTCAGTTGTAGGCTCAACTGTTACAACGCTCACCGATAGCAGCGGGCATTATCGCCTGCTTGTTCCAAAGGGCGCAACGAAGCTGGGCTTCTCTTATTCCGGTTATATCACTGCCCACGAATCAATAGAGGGGAGAAATATTATTAATTCCACGCTTGCTTCTTCAGGTGACTTAACGCAAGTGGTTGTGGTGGGTTATGGCACGCAGAAAAGAAAGGATTTAACCGGCGCAGTAGCGTCTATCACAGCAAAAGACATAGCCAAGGCTCCGGTGCCCAGCCTCGACCAGGCCATACAGGGCCGTATGGCCGGTGTCACTGTTACGAATGACAATGGCGATCCCGGGGGCGGTGTTTCTGTTAAGATACGTGGAGTGGGCACAGTGAACAACACCGAACCATTATATGTAGTGGATGGGGTGCCTCTTACTAACAATGCCAATTCAGAAATTCCCACTGCCGGTTCAAATGGCAAGGTTTCAAATCCACTGGCCAATATTAATCCCAATGATATTGAGAGCATAGATATATTGAAAGATGCATCTGCGGCAGCTATCTACGGGGTGCGGGGAGCAAACGGCGTAGTTATTATCACCACCAAACGCGGTAAGCAGGGAAAGCCCAGATTATCGCTTGATGCATACACTGCTGCTGAAACTGTTCCGCGTATCGATCTTTTAAAAGCGCGCGATTATGCGGATCTCATGATAGAAATGTATGCAAATGCCGGGTCTCCACTGGAGCCCAATGGCGATGATGGCCCGACCAATCTTCTTGATCCTGGCTATGTGGTAGACCGCACGGATTGGCAGAGTGCATTTTTTAAGCGTTCGTCTGTTCAAAACTATTTTTTAAATCTTTCCGGTGGAACCGATAAAACCGATTACAGTATTTCCGGTGGTTATTATTCCAATACGGGAACTTCGGTGGGCATGGGCATGGACCGCTATTCGCTGCGCATTAATTCCAATTACCGCATGGGGCGCCTTACTATCGGGGAATCTGTTTCTCTCAGCCGCGTTAAAAACAGGCGGCAAACATTTATCAGTGCACGCTCACCTATACGCATTATTGCGGAACAGGCGCCTACCGTTGCATTATACAACCCGGATAACAAAGGTGGCTATGGCGGCCCTGGCCCCGGCGACGGTTATTCGAGATGGAATCCTGTAGGATTGGCAAATCTGACCGAGCATTATGTTTACCGCAACCGCATTATCGGTAGCATGTATGCCGATCTGGAAATTTTTAAAGGATTAAAATACAGGCTGAACTTAGGTGGTGATTTTGAATTTACCAAGGGCTCTAATTTTTTACACAGCTATTATTTCGCAAGTGGCATGGAACAGGCATATCCCAGCCTGCAGGAATATAATTCCGATGTCATCAGCCCTTTAATAGAAAATACGCTTACCTATAATAAAAAAATAAACAGGCACGATTTCTCCGTATTGGCGGGATACACCGAGCAAACGTACGACTTCAAAAGAGTGTCTGCATTTGCAAGCGCTTTGCAAAGTGATGATAAGAAAACATTGAACACTGCCCGTGCGGATGCCCAGATAGCGATAACCGGCATTGAAGATGCATGGGCCATCCGGTCATTCCTTGGAAGAATAAATTATGCATTCGACGATAAATATTTAGTAACAGCAAATATCCGCCGCGATGGATCTTCAAGATTTGGCCCCGGCCACCAATGGGGAACTTTTCCTTCTTTCTCACTGGGATGGAGAGTGGCTAAGGAAGAATTTATGAAGAACATCGGATTTATTTCGGATCTGAAACTCAGGGGTGGTTACGGTGAGATCGGTAACCAGGAAGTTCCTCCTTATGGATTTGAATCGACATTGATCACTTCGGCAAATTATCCTCTTGGCGGCGTATTGCAGGGCGGCGTTACACAAACAAACCTGGCCAATCCCGATCTGGAGTGGGAAATTACCCGCCAGTCTAATATTGGCCTCGACGCCCAATTCCTCGATGGAAAACTCAGTTTGACTGCTGATTATTTTATCAAGAAGACAACTAATATGATTTTGCAGGCGCCTTTACCAGGTTCCACAGGAGTGATCGATGCTCCATACGTAAATGCCGGTGATGTATTGAACAAAGGGTTAGAGCTTGCATTGGGATATCAAAATTCCATCGGCGATTTCAGCTATGATGTGTCGGCGAATGCCACTTTCCTGAAGAACGAAGTGACAAGCCTTGGCATTGGCATACCCATCACCGGCAGGTTCCCCGACAGTGATGGCGCTGTGGTTACGGTTACACAAAAAGGTTATGCTATCGGCAGTTTTTATGGATATCGTATGGACGGTATTTTCCAAACACAGGACGAAATCGATGCAGCTCCGGCGCAACCCGGTGCGGCGCCCGGTGATGTCCGGTTTAAGAATTTAAATAAAGACAATGTGATCGATGCCGGCGATATGGAAATATTGGGTAATCCCATTCCTAAACTGGCATATGGCCTTTCTTTAAATGCAGGATATAAAGGTTTTGATCTTTCCATATTTTTCCAGGGCGTTAATGGCCTGGATATTTATAATGGCATGCGTTACTGGACCGAAGGAATGGCAGAAGTGTATAACCACGATGTAGCTGTGCTTAAACGCTGGACAGGACCCGGCACGTCCAACAGCATGCCCCGCGCCGTATTGGGCGATCCTAATTTCAATCGCAGGCCTTCCGACAGGTTCCTTGAAGATGGCTCTTACCTGCGGTTAAAAAATATCTCCATTGGTTATTCATTGCCGCAAAAAATGCTGGGCTCGCTCACTAATGGCGCCATAACCGGGGTAAGAATATATTTCACCGCCCAGAATATGCTCACCTTCACCAAATATTCCGGATATGATCCAGAAATAGGTATAGGTTATAACCAGGGCCCCGGCACCGCAAACCAGGGCGTGGATTATGGTATCCAGCCGCAACCCAAAACTGTTACCGGGGGTATTCGTATAACATTCTGATCATTAATAAACGCAGCTTTATGAATAAGATATTACCAGCAATATTGTTATTATCGATCCTCTCATCATGTAAAAAGGATCTGCTGGATGCTTCTAATCCTAACCAGCTTACAATTAACACTTATTATCAAACAGAAGACCAGGCAGTAGGTGCGGTGAATGCAGTGTATGCCGTGTTGCAGCATATGAATCTTTTCCGCCAGCATCAATGGTTGATTTATGATGGAATGTCGGATGATGTTGCATGGGCCAGCACTGATGACGAACCAGCCAATGCGATGTTCCGGTTCACTTTCTCACCGGCGATGGCGAAAACCAACGAAATGTGGACGACGTTATATACAGGTGTGTTTCGTGCTAACCAGGTGATTAAAGGCGTTTCGGCAATGAGTGATTTCACTTTGAAAGATCGCGTGTTGGCAGAAGCCAGATTTTTAAGGGCATGGTTTTATTCAGAACTGGTGAACGGCTGGGGAGCCGTGCCTGAAATTACCGAACCCCTTGAAGGAGCGCAGAGCAGTTATAATTTTCCAAGGGCGCCCAAAGATCAAATTTATACCCTGATCAAGGACGATCTCGAATTTGCAAAGCAACATTTGCCTAAAAAATCGGAGTATGATGCAGCGGACGCCGGCAGGGCAACTTCGGGCGCTGCAACTGCTTATCTCGGTAAAAGTTATTTATTCCAGGGCCGCTGGGCCGACGCCGCCGGGCAATTCCTGGAAGTGATTAATTCCAATGAATACCAGCTCACCGGGCACTATCATGATAATTTTTCAGCCGCTACGGAAAACAATATTGAATCCGTTTTTGAAGTGCAGTTCACCGGTGATGGCACCGGCGTGTGGGCAAACGATGATTCACCCGGTGTTGTAGAAGGCAATCTTTTGCCGGTGAGCTATTTTAGATGGGCAACATTAGGGCCGATGCTGCAATTTAAAAGAAACCAATTGTACGGGCCGGCCAGCTCAACCCGCAGTGCACGTTATAATTCGACCTTCGGGCAGAACCCTAATGGCGCACCACGTATAATTAAGTACGTGGAATTCAATACCAGCGATTTCAGAAACTCTGATGTGAATATCCGCGACATGCGTTACGCTGATGTATTGTTAATGTATGCCGAAGCGCTCAACGAATCCGACAGGACCGGCGATGCTAAACCTTATATCGATAAAGTGATTGAACGTGTTCGCCTGGAAGCCGGTTTAATAAACGCTTCCGACGAAACCACCACCAGGGATCTGAAAACGGTGCAGCAATTATTGGATTTTGGCGGCATTGAGAGCTATACATTCACGGACGACAAAGCAGGGATCAGGGATGTGATAAAATATGAGCGCAGAGTGGAATTTATGTACGAGCAGAAAAGGTACAAGGACCTGGTCAGATGGGGCGACGCCGCACAGGCAATGGCAACATGGAGCGAGGATACCGGGGAAAGCAGGGTGTTTGTTGTGGGTAAACATGAACTTTTCCCTATTCCCGATTCAGAAATCAGCGGCAATAAAGGGATGACCCCTGCCGACCAGAATCCACAATATTAATATTCATACCTGTTTTCGAAATTGATGAAAATGCCTTTAAATAAAATATCAAGAAGAAAATTTTTTGAAAACGGTTCCATTGCCAGCATGGGATTATTGATTCCTGCTGCAATGAAGGGCAATGATATTTCACCGGCCACGATTGATCCGGTACAAGAAACTGTAAAATGCCCCTCGCCGGAGCAATACCTGTTTTCCGATGGCGCCACAGCCATTTTTAAAAAAGCGGAAGTGTCTCCCTCGGTTGTGACAACGGGCACCAATGTTGAATTCAGAGTCAAACTGACTGTCGGCACCGGATATACGAAGGATGTTTCGCGCATTGCAATCAGCCTGCCTACACAGTTGGGCTTTTCCAAGCCTGCATTGTTCATCGATGAGGACTATGGTTACCTGGAAGTGTACTGCACTAATCCCGAAGTGCGATGGAGCAAAAAACTGTGGGATGTGCAGCAGGATTTTTTTGTTGATGTTAAAACGGATCATCCAAGGAAATGGGGCCAGCATTTAGTAATACTTGATTTTTCAGGCGGCCTTAAAGAAGATGATGTGATAGAACTGAGCTGGGGTGATTTGGGCAGGGGGTTCGGTAAAGGAACACAGGTTACTGTTCTGAGCTTAAAAGAAGAATACCTGCAATATATATGGGTCAGGTATTTCGATGACCAGTTGCGCGGTGTTCCCGACATGGAACGGGATATCACCATAAATAATTTTCACCAGCGGCCCGTTCCAGACGCAGAGATAAAAATTCCCCTGCGGATTATTCCTAAACCTGTCGATCACTGGAGGTTGCTGCGAAAAACAAAAGGGGCCATGTTATTGCCGCTTGATATCTATGGTAATATTGCCTCTGTCGGATCGCTGAAGCAGGAGATAGAGGCCAGCGAAAAAGCAGGCTCGCCCAAAAATGGTGTATATCATTTTACTAATAATGTCGTTATTCGGAGTAAGAAATATCCTTTTTCTCAGTCCGCTCCGATGCTGAATGTTTTTGAAGGATTGAATATTTATTTCGGGGATATGCATAATCATTCCACTTATTCGAATGATTGTATAGAGGAATCGAGAACAGAGATGCGCCCTAATGATATGCAGTTGTTTGCAAAGGAAAGGTCGGGGCTTGATTTTTACGCAACCACCGATCATCATCAGCCCTGGGACTCACCCCGCGACCGAATGATGAAATATGTTTGGGAAGAAACGATCAACGCCGTTATTAAAAATGATAAGCCCGGCGAGTTTCTCGTATTTCCCGGTTTCGAGTTTCGTTGCGACAGGGGCGACACCGTTCTTTTCTTTAATTACCTGCCGCAGTATGAGGAAATTGCTAATCAGGGATGGACGGATATTCGTAAAGTATGGGATGGATTAAAAGACAGGGATTATATCAGCCATCCTCATTTTCATAACCCGGGGCATCTCGCAAATAATGATTGGTGGGTTTGCCCTTATGAAGGGGTGGAACCGATCATCGAAATATTTTCCTGCCACCGTAGTTTCGAGCGGTTTGATATCTTCGAACAGGGACGTTCGCTGGTGAAGCACAGGAGAAAGGACAGGAACGGTGAATTTTTCCTGAAGAAAGGAATTAAATACGGATTTGTTGCTAATTCGGATTCACATTATGGACATCCCGGCATGCAGGGTCTCAGCGTGGTCTATTCCGCATCGCTGGATAAAAAATCCATACTCGATGCTTACCGGAAAAGGCATGTGTACGGAGTTTCCGGCGACAGGATCCGGTTGTTATTCACCGGTAATGGGAAATTAATGGGATCCACTGTCAATAATATCCCTGCTAAAGAATTATATATCGATGTGGTAGCTGAAAATAAATTAAAAAAGATAGAGCTTTTTAAAAATGGTGACCTATACCAGTTGTTTCAACCCACGGATGACCTGGTTTTTCGTAAACTCGTGAAGGTTGAGGATGATGCCCCATCTGATTGGTATGTGCGGGTGACACAGCAAAATAACCAAATGGCCTGGTCGAGCGCGATCTGGTATGAATAAAAGATTATTACCTGATGAAACAAATGAAAACAGTCAATCGATTCCTGTTTGCCTTATCTTCTTGCAGAAGGTGTTCCGGTATACTTATTATGGCTTCGGTTATACTGTCAGCTATTATTAGCTGCAATACGGGTGAGCCAAAAACAACACCGCCAGATACAGAAGATAATATTCCTTCCCAGGCGGATTTAAACAAGTTCCAGGAACAATTTTATCTCGGCGCACATCTTTGCAGGGAGCCTATGCCTCCTATGGATGAGTTGAAAAGAGATATGGGAATATTGAAGAAGCAGGGATTTAACCTGATCAAATTACAGGAGCAATGGGCATATGACGAGCCGGAAGAAGGCCGGTATGACTTTTCAAAATATGATTCTCTTATCAGCTATGCGAAAGAATTGGGGATGTACGTATACCTGGGACTCACTATGGAAGAAGCGCCGGCGTGGTTATATCGTAAATATCCGGATTGCAGGATGGTCGGTCACAACGGGATGCCGGTGGTTTATGAGGCGCAATCGCCTATGCCTGCTGATGGCAAGCCGGGCCCCTGCTTCGATCATCCCGGCGCCCGCGAAGCACAGCGAAAATTTATTGCACAAATTGTAAAAGTATTAGGCCGGTACGACAATGTGCTGGTATGGAATACATGGCAGGAAGTGGGTTATTGGCCCGACAGGATGATCGGCCAGCCGGTTTGCTATTGTGAGAATACAATGAGGGTCTTTCATGACTGGTTAAAAGAAAAATATAAAACTCTTGAAGAGCTGAATAAGGAATGGAAAACCAATTATGCTGATTGGGAATCTATCACTCCAAGCCGGAATTATCGCCAGCGCATAGGCATCCCTCAGAATATCTACTGGGATTATTTCATGGATAATGTGAAAATTGCCAATACGCTCAAAGAAAGAGCCGCAGTTATACGGGCAAACGATTCATTGCACCGGCCGGTTTTCTGTCATTTGGGAGAGTGGAATTATGGATCGGGCAAAGACTGGACATGGGCCCGGTCGCAGGATTTTCTGGGCTCTTCAACGTATCCCGCATCTAACTGGGGTGAGTTTAATGATTGGGATGATGCAGAAATAAATAATGCAGCGCAAAAAAAGACGCGCGAGGCCTCGACGAAATATGGAGAATACTGGCGCTGGTTTCGTTTATCGTTCTGGGTGGGGCGATCGCTCACCATCTGACGCAATTTCAGGGGAGGACCAGTAAGCACTACGGTTTTCCGCCGGGGGCGGGTACTAACCGCTGGCAGATGAAAATGCGGATGTTTACAGCCTGCGGTTCAGGAGGTAGACACTATTTCATTTAAGGTAGCCAGGGCGAAATTATGCCGACGAGGCCAGCAGTTTCAGTTTACGCTGACGAAGGCGGCTCCGCCGGATGACTGGAAACCTCAGGGTAAAGGGCATAATTGATCAAACATTCCGATATATTCGCGAAACCTTCCTGGGGCGGGGCCGAAGTGGCTATTCTCGTGAATGAAAATAATTACCGGTTCGCCGAAAACACTCCCCGGGCAGTTGAACATCTTGAATATTCCACAAGAGGCTGGCACCGCCTGTTATGGGATCTGGGAATTCCGGTGGATTTTATTGAAGCTGCCGATTTAAATGCTGCCAGTCTCAGCCAATATAAAGCGATCATAATGCCGTTCCCGGTATCAATATCTGATACTGTACTCAGTGCTTTGGAGAAATATGCCAATGACGGGGGAAACCTGGTAAGTGAAGCCGCCATTGCCAGGTTCGATCAGAATGGTTATGCAAACAGGGGAGAAATTTCTGCTCTTGCATCAAAACTGTTTGGTGTAAAACAAAAAAGCTATACAATGATCAGCGAGCCCAATGGTGGCCGGCGCTGGTCGCCACCTGCACGGACCTGGGGGGAATTTTTAGAACCGGCCATGTTAAGAGGCAGCGGCGCTTTGGCAGGAACCTCCACGCGTGCCAATGCATATGTGCAAACGTTTAATTGTACCGACAGCAAGCCGGTATTATTCTATAACGACCAGGTGGCAGGAACAGAAAGAACGGTTGGAAAGGGTAAGGCTTTTTTATTCGGAACTTATGTGGGTCATAGCGGCACTGCCTACCGGGATGAATCCACCCCATCATTTATTCGCTCCTTAATGAAACAGGCCGGCGTAGCGCCACTGCATGAAGGGCGGTTAATTGTTCGTAAAAGAGTGATCGGTAATAAGCAGGCATTAATTATTACAAACCCTACTAAACAAAAAGTAGTTGAAAAGATTAACGTGGATGGCTGGAATAATGCGACGGATCTTTTTGATCAGCCATTGAACATCACCGGTGGCGCCGTAACTGTTTCGTTGGAAAGTCTCGACGTGATGATCATTTTATTAACTCGTTCATAAATGGTAATAAATTTTGACAAAAAGATAGTGGTGATCACTGGCGCCGCATCGGGTATCGGGCTGGTAACGACGAAGCTGTTGATTGCAGAGGGCGCCACTGTTTTCATGATAGATAATAATCCCGCAGGAGGGAAGATTGCTGAAGAATTGGGCGGGTCTGCCTGCTTCTATCACGCTGATGTTGCCAATAACGATGCAGTGAAGGATGTTTTTGCAAATATTCAAAAAAGGGTTTCCCATATCGATATATTAGTGAATAATGCGGGTATTCAAACCTATGGGAAAGTGACCGCGCTTGAAGAGAAAGATTGGGACAGGACGATGAACGTGAATGTAAAAAGTATATTTCTGTGTTCCAAGTATGGGATCCCGCTGATGGATAAAAGCGAATCGCCGGTAATCATTAACGTTGCGAGCGTAAAGAGTTTCGTATGCCAGGATAATGAAGCCGCATATGTGGCCAGCAAATCGGCTGTATTGGGTTTAACACAAAGCATTGCTGCCGACTATGCACCAAAAATACGTTGCGTGGCTGTTTGCCCCGGTGCGGTGCGGACGCCATTGTTAACTGATGAATTTGAAAAAGCAGAACCGGCGGAACGGCAGCAATTAATAAAGGAAACGGAATCCATTCACTTGCTGAACCGCATTGCAGAGCCGGAGGAAGTGGCGCGGTTTATACTTTTTCTCGCCAGCGACCTGGCGAGTTTTGCAACGGGTCATGCATACAGGATAGATGGCGGCATCGGTGTCCGGATCCCTGGAACTTAATTAAAATGAAAACAACTGCATTGCATATTGAAGTTTTTGCCGGCCAGCATTTAGGATGCGGTGAGGGACCACTATGGGATTATAGAAATAATCATTTATACTGGACCGACAGCAGCAGTGAAAAAATATTTTCTGCAACCGGGCCCGGTTCTCCTGTACTGGTATCAGATAGTTTTCATGCCGCTTCACTTGCGCTGCATGAGAAGGACGGGCTGGTTATCGGTAACCGGGATGGCTTTTTTCATTTGCAGCAAGGGCAGTTGCGCCCTATTGCCACAGGCAGTGACCTGAAAGACATCAATGATATTATTGCAGATCCTGCCGGGAGAATCTTTGGAGGTCAGGAATCGTTCCGCGATAACGGGCAATATGCAACAGGATATCTTTTTCGTGTTGATGCGGATGGGGTAACTATTGTTGATGATGGAATTCATCTGGGCAACGGTATGGGTTTCGGTCCGCAACGGGATCGTTTTTATTTTGTTGACACAATTGCACGGCGCATTTATCAATATGATTATTCTGTAACGACCGGTAAGGTTAATAATAAAAAGATCTTTGTGCAGCTAGAACAGGATGATGGCCTGCCTGATGGCTTAACCGTAGACGCAGAAGGTTTTGTTTGGGTGGCGAGATGGTTTGGCGCTGGTCTTTCAAGATATGATCCCGACGGAAAATTGGAGCGTACTGTTCCTTTGCCATTCACTCAGCCCGCGTCTTTAATATTCGGTGGTATTGATCTCGATGAAATTTTCGTGACGTCGGCTGCTGCGGATTGGCAAACACCATTGGCGCCCCGGGGTCATGATTACTTAAAACCGCATGGCGGATCTGTGTATCGCATTAAGCAGGATATACAGGGAAAACGGGAGTTCCTGGTCAACATATAATTATCAAGTAATAAATAAACTACATGAAGATTACAGACATAGAATGTAAGATACTGGTGATTCCAGGGCTAAAGGAAAATGCGACGTCTTCATCACAGGACGATCTTATAGTGATAGTACATACTGATGAGGGGATCTATGGTGTTGGTGAAACAGACACGGGTCCCTGGCTGGCCAAAGCTGCCATCGAGGCCCCGGGCAGCCACTCCATGGCTATGGGAATGAAAGATCTGATTATAGGAATGGATCCTTTCGATACCAGTGCAATTTGGGAGAAACTTTATACGTACACCTGCATGAGTGGCCGGAGGGGAGCAGTGATTTGCGCTATGGGTGCGATAGATATGGCGCTTTGGGATATTAAAGGCAAAGCGCTTGGTATGCCTGTTTATAAATTACTTGGCGGGGCGCATAAAGAAAGCATTGTACCTTATGCTTCATTGCAACCTTATGGAGATACGGTGAAGGAATATGGTAATTCACTGGTGCAGTGGGCCAAAAAAGCGAAATCGTATGGGTTTACAGCAGGAAAAATGGAATGTACGCTTGGTGGCCCTTATAATCATACGGGATTAAAAGGAACCGATGAAGACATGACTGATATTATCCGCGCCTGCAGGGAAGCCGTCGGCCCGGATTTTAAAATGATGGTGGATGTACAATACCTGTGGTATGATGCCAAATCTGCATTGAGAACAATTCGTAAGTGGGAAGATCTTGATATTTTTTTCCTGGAAACCCCATTGCAGATTGATAACCTGGAGGGATATGCGATGTTAGCGGATCATGCGCCTATGAGAATTGCAGCAGGTGAATGGCAGAACACGAGATTTGAATTTATCGATTTAATGGATAAAGGCAAAGTAGATGTGGCGCAACCCGATATTGGTCGTGTCGGCGGGCTTACAGAAGCGATGAGAGTTTGCCAGCTCGCACAGGACAGGGGAAGATTAATTGTACCTCATTGCTGGAAAACGGGAATAGGTATCGCCGCTTCGGCGCACATGGCTATGGCCACTCCAAATTGCCCGATGATCGAGTTTTTGCCGGCCGAGTTGTGCGATTCTGCTCTTCGTGTCGAATTAGTGGAAGATCCCCTGGAATTGAAGAATGGCGTACTGAAATTAAATGATAAACCAGGCCTCGGCATTAACCTGAATTACGATACGGTTGAGAAATACGAGATAAAATATTCAAAAAATACGCAGGTAAGTTTTATATAGCTGTTCATGAATAATTATTCAAGTGCGATTTATGTAAGTGTTATTTCGATAACTGCTGCCATAGGAGGTTTCCTCTTCGGTTTCGACACGGCCGTTATCTCCGGTGCGCTCAGCTCTCTTATCCAGTTTTTTCATTTGGAAGAGAGCCCTTCGCTGCAAGGCTGGCTTGTGAGCTCTATTATTCTGGGCAGCGTGGCCGGTGCTGCGATCTCGGGATGGCTGGCCGATCGTTTTGGCCGCAAAGCAGCCCTGGGTATTGGCGCTGTTCTCTTCGTGATTTCAGCGGCGGCTTCGGCATTTGCCGGCTCTTTCACCCTGTTTATTTTTTCAAGATTATTGGGTGGCCTGGCTGTAGGCATTGCCGCAATGGTGGCGCCCCTGTTTATTTCTGAAGTATCTCCGCCGCATATACGGGGAAGATTGGTGAGCATGTACCAGTTTGCTGTGACATTAGGCGTATTAGTTGCTTATTTTTCCAATAATCTGCTCCGGCAGACACAGGAATATCTTTCCGGCCTTTTTTCCATACCCGCAACTGAAATATGGAGATTGATGTTGGGATCGGAGCTTATTCCTTCTGTTTTATTCCTGTTGCTGCTTTTCTTCGTTCCCGAATCTCCCAGGTTCCTGGTGATGCTGAATAAAAAAGAAAAAGCAGGCGCTGTACTGGAGAAGATCAGCGGCCCGGTGACTGCAAAAAAAGAAATGCAGGAAATAACAACCGCATTGGCCAATGAAGGAGGATCCGTTAAAGAAATGTTTGCCCCGGGTTTACGCAAGGCCAGCTTCATTGCAATATTTCTGTCTGTGGTTTCGCAATTCAGCGGGATCGATATAGTGCTTCATTACGGGCCATTAATATTGGAACGCGCCGGCTTTTCATTCGGGGATTCTTTACATGGGCAGATTATTTTCGGTGTCGTATTGGTAGTGTTCACCGTGCTTGCTATGTGGAAGGTGGATGAGTTGGGCCGCCGGAAACTTTTATTTATTGGAAATGTGGGTATATTTCTTTCATTGCTGGCAATGGGCTGGTTCTTCTATTTTCCCTCTTCGTCAGAGGGACTGATTATAGCCATATCTGTTTTCATTGCAAGCTTTGCCTTTTCCCTGGGCCCTATACCCTGGATCATAATGGCCGAGATTTTTCCGACCCGGATAAGAGGACGTGCAATGGCCGTAGCCACATTGGCTCTATTCGGAGCCAACTGGCTAATTGCGCAGTTATTCCCTTACCTGTCGGCTACAATCGGTGAGCATGGCACTTTTTGGCTGCTCGCCGTTTTAACGCTTCCAACATTCTGGTTCGTATGGAAAGTGCTGCCGGAGACCAAAGGCAGAACGCTTGAGGAATTGGAATCCTCATGGGCAGAGAAAACCATCTCGCCTGCTGAATAATTATCTATTCATTGTTGATTTATATATTATGAAAATTTTTTCCTGTCTTTTTTCTTTTTATTTATTATCAGTCACTGCAGTGAATGCACAATTGGCTTTAACTCCCCCTATGGGATGGAACAGCTGGAACTATTTCGGTAAGAATGAGATCAATGAACAGGTAGTAAAAGAAGTGATCGATGCGGCCGATACAAACGGGCTCAGGGCCGCCGGATATATCTATATCGTGGTGGATGGCGGCTGGAGAGACAATCATCTTTCCAGTGACGGCAGGCTTTTGCCTCACCCGGAAAAATTTCCTCACGGGATGAAAGCATTGGCCGATTATGCGCACAGCAAGGGCTTCAAGTTTGGCCTTCATACACTGCCGGGAACAGATGATTGCATAGGCGATCCTGTCGGCGGATATGGAAAGGAAGAAATACATATCCAGCAATTTATTGATTGGGGCGTTGATTTCATCAAGCTCGACCTGTGCAGGATGAAAGGCGAATGGAATGAAGAATTAATTAAGAACACTTATTTTAAATGGCACGATATCCTGGCGCAGAAGAAAAGCAATATAGTATTGAGTATAAGCGCATACAAATTCCGCGAATGGAATCCCGCAGTTGGGCAGATGAGCCGCACCACCGAAGATATCAGCGCGGTAGTGGCGGGCATGTCGGGATGCAAGGCGATATTTGACGATACGCTGCCTGCAGCAATAAATAAATGGCATTTATTATCTGTGATGGACATTGCCGAAGAGACCAATAAATGGGCCGCATATGCACGCCCCGGTTATTGGAACGATCCTGATATGCTGGTGACCGGTGATCAGGGACTCTCTCTGGCAGAACAGCAATCCCATTTTGCTTTATGGTGCATTATGTCGGCCCCGCTGATGTTGGGTAACGACCCGCGCCATATGTCGGCAGCAGAAAAAAGTATTATATTAAACAGGGACGCTTTGGCTGTTAACCAGGATCCCACAGAGCAGGGTACGAGAATATATGCTGAAGACGGCACTGAAATATGGGTGAAGAAAATGCAGAATAATTTATTCGGCGTGTTGCTGTTAAACCGTGATAAACTGCATGCACGGAAGATCACATTGGATTTCCGCACCCTTGGAATCAGGCGGCCGGTGCAATTGCGTGATATTTACCGGCAGCACGACATTGGCCGGTACCGGAGAAAAATTACCATGACGGTTCCCGCAGGCTCCAGTGTTTTTTTGCGGGTGAGTGGAAGTAAATGATCAGCCCGCTTCTTTTACAAATTTCAGACGATACTGAAGGGGAGTGGCTTCGATAATGTCTTTAAAATGCCGGTTAAAATTGGAAATGCTCTCGTAGCCGCATTCATAACAAACCTGGAGAATATTCAGGTTGCTTTCCTGCAACAGCTTGCAGGCATACCCGATCCTGATTTCTTTTAAAAAATCGAAATAAGCCTTGCCGGTACTTTTTTTAAAAAAACGGCAAAATGAAGGGCGGGTCATGTGCGCCAATGCTGCTACCGTTTCCAATTGAATGGGCTCTTTGAAATTCGTGATGGAATATTCGAACACTTTATTGATCCGCTCCGATTTTTTTTCATTCACATAACTTGCAAACCCGGCACTGGACAATTGTTCATTGTTATTATAAGAAGCGAGCTTGCTGAGCAGTTCCAGCAGGGCGAGTATTTTTTCGAAATCTTTTTTTTCAAATATGGATTTCATTTTTTTCGTATAGTAACTGTCTTCGGGCACATTAAAATGCAGGCCGAGCCTGGATTTGTCGAGCAGCCGTTGAATTTTTTTAGCTTCTATTGTTTTGAAAAATTCGGGTCCTAAAAAATCATGCGTGAAATGAATGACATAAGCTTCGGCTTTCGGGTTAGGATGTGTTTCATTCTCTTTCCAGAAATGAGGCAGATTAGGGCCTATCAATACAAATTCAGTTTCTTTAAACTCCGCGATATTATCGCCCATGAATCTTGTTCCGGTGCTACCGGTGATCAGGATCAGTTCGAATTCCGGATGCTGGTGCCAGGGTGTGTCGAATTCGGGCGGGCGTTCAACAGAGGCTGAAAAGGAAGACAGTTCCGAACGTGTGATTTTTCGATACAGCGGCTTCATGATGGGCAAGTGTTATAAGCCAATTTACAAAAAGAGGTATGAATTTGTCTCTTTTTTACAAGTTTAAGTTTGAAATAGGTAATATCTGCTCATTTTATGCAAATTATAGGCTATAGAAGGCTCTTGAATTTTTATTGCAGAACCAGGAGAATAGTTGATAAATTGTAATTGTATAAGAACAATTGTGTAAGGATTATGAATTGCTACCGGTTAATTATACCAGTCAGTACGGCGCTGCTTTGCAGCTTCTTTTTTATTTCCTGTAAGGAACGGGCAGCGCCTGGTATTGCGAAAGAGAATGGGGCGGAGCCTGAACATTGCAGTCCTGCAGGTTCGAGGCAGCAGCTGCTGGCTAAAGCCGCTTCTTATTCGCCTATGGAAAACACGGGTAGCGGCATTGATGAGTGCCCGATGGTGCTCGTACCCGGCGGCAGTTACCCGATGGGCTCGCCCGAATTTCCCGACAGCAAACCTGTTCATAAGGTGATGGTTGATTCGTTCTGGATGGATGCGCATGAAGTGACCAATGCGCAGTTTAAAAAATTTGTTGATGCCACAGGTTATCTCACTATAGCAGAAAGACCGCTAGACCCGAAAGAATTCCCGGGTGCCGACCCGGCTGACCTGGTGCCGGGCTCGATTGTATTTAGTCCGCCGGATCACCCGGTTTCATTGGATAACCCATTGCAGTGGTGGAAGTATGTGAAGGGTGCAAGTTGGAAACATCCTGAAGGAGAAGGAAGTTCTATCGAAGGAAAAGAACAACAGCCCGTGGTGCAGGTATGTTATGAAGATGCAGCAGCTTACGCGAAATGGGCAGGAAAGCGGTTGCCCACCGAAGCGGAATGGGAGCGGGCCGCCAGGGGAGGCGTGGAGGGCGCTTCCGGTAATACCGCCAATAAATTAAAATCGAATGGAAAATGGACAGCGAATATTTTCCAGGGCGATTTCCCTTATCATAACACTTCAGAGGACGGATTTGCAGGTGTTGCACCGGTGGAATCATTTCCACCCAATAAATATGGTCTTTATGATCTCGAGGGCAATGTGTGGGAATGGTGTTCGGATTATTACAGGCCCGATTATTATTCCAAAAGCGGGTTCAATAACCCTAAAGGTCCCGATGACAGCTACGATCCCGGTGAACCTGGCGCGGTGAAGCGCGTGCAAAGAGGAGGTTCGTTTTTGTGCAGCGATCAATACTGCATACGCTATAAAATTGGCAGCAGGGGCAAAGGCGAAATCAGAAGCGCCGGTAATAACCTTGGATTTCGCTGTGTGAAAAGTGAAAGTAAAAAAAGAGGGTGACATAACAGCATGATAGGAAAGCTGCATCCCTCCCTGGAGGGGCGGTCTCGCCTCAGGCGAGACCGGGGTGGGTCATGAACCCTGGCTTATTGTTTTACCAGCTTCTGCGTGTCACCGTTTGCGGTGATAAGATAATATGCACCGCTTACAAGCGCCGTGGCGTTGATGTAATTAGCGCCCGTGCCAAGGTGCATCTGCTGCAGCACCTGTCCGTGGCTATTGATGAGGGTGGCTTTCTGTGCTTTGCTGCTGGTTACTGTGAAACCTGTTGTAAAAGGTACCGGGTACACCGCTATTCCATCGTTCATCGCGTCTGTTGTTCGCAACCTGATGACCGGAGAATAAGTGTAACGTCCATCCATATCGGTTTGTTTAATACGGTAGTATGTGTTGGAAGTCATCTGACCGGATTCTGTAAAGCTGTAACTGTTATTGCCATCGCCTTTGCTGCCCAGCCGGCCAATGGATGTGAACTGCCGCCCATCGGTGCTTTTTTCAACCTGGTATTCCGTCACATTCAATTCACTTACCTGCCAGTTGATCACGGCTTGTTTACCGCTATTAAGATTGCCGCTTACGTTTAACCAGGTGAGCGGCAGCGTTGATAAACTGCTGAAGCTGCCCAGCGTAAAAGGGCTCCAGGTATTTACCGAAGCGCTGGTGACATTGCCCGCAGCCACTGTGCCGTTTACGTTCGCGGCGCCTTCGTTGAGCCAGTAGCCGCCTCTTTTGTGGGCCACAGCGAGATGCGCAGGGCTGGCAATGCCTTCATTGTGGTAATCATCCCAATAAACGGTTACAGTGCCTTTGGCAGAGCCCAGCGGGCTGATGTCCCAGTACTCTTTGGTGTTATAGTATTGCAGCGGAGTAGGCGATGCACCTGTGGTGCCGAAGGGAGCAGCGCCGGCGTCACCGGGATTATATTTCACCTGTATGCCTTTATTATTTGCAGTGGCTTTCACTTTTATCTTTTGATAGCGGGTGTCATCACCCACGGGATAAGTGAAATTGCCCGTGCCTTCTTTAACCACGTAACCATTTACATGCGCTGCGTCAGATGCGCCGGTGTGCGTAGCATTGGCCGTAAACCATAAAGGTGCATCTGTGACAGCAGCGGTAATAATGCCATCGGTGAGAGTGACTGTGCCATTTACTTTTAACTTTGCGTCCAGGATAATGCCTGCTGCATTATTCACTTCCAGGGTTTGGGTCAACATGTCTGCTGTGCCGCCCAGGTTTTGGGACGTATTTCCGTTCAGCACCAAATTGCCGGTATAGGCGCTCATGGTTTGGTTGTTGGTGAGGTTACCCGTCACCGTTAGTGTGCCATTGTTTTGCAGGTTGGCATCCGTTCCTGTGTTGGTGAAGCTGCCGTTTATAAATAAGGTGCCACCGGAGGCGATGTACAGGCCTGCTCCATTGTTGTACAGCTCATGTTGGGCATTTACATGCAGGGCCGTTGCAATGGCTATTATGATCAGCGGGCTTTTTTTCATCGTGTGATTGTTTATGTAGCTGTTTGCATCACGGTAAGCGGTTTGTTACTATTAATATTTTAATTGGCTATTTCCTGTATAATGAGCGTGCCTGAAGCTGCGGAAATGGATGAGATGTTATCATCACCGGAAGTTCTCTGCACTGTTATTGAAATTGTTATGGCGCTGGAACTTGTATTGTTAGCTACCCCGGCTATGGGAAAAAGAGTGCCGGTTCTGCTGTAGCCGTTACCGCCGGATGAATAAGCGCCGGCTGTCTGTGTATTGATTGTTGTGGCAGTGGGCGAGCCGATGTAGAGCCGGGTTTGAAATTCATCTGAGCTGCTACCGGTATATCCGTTGATGGTGTAAGATGCGTTGTGGTATTGTACCAGTATTTTTGAATTGCTGGAAACAGGGGTATAGGAATAAGATAGTAAACTTGTTGCACCGGTCGCGCCATTCCCGGTGTATGCTGTGGATGTATTTGATAGGGCAGGGGCGTCGACATAAACGTTGTTAAGTGATTGCCCTTTGGCGGGAACTGTACTTAACACTCTTTGCCAGGCCGAGCCGTCAAAATAGTAAAAGCCTGCAACGCTTACATTGACGGTTTTGGCTGTGGTGGGAGAAGCTGCCGCGGTAACATATACTATGGTGCCGGTTTCGGTAGAAGTGTATTTGCTGTCTTTGGCTTTTAACTGGTTACCTGTTAAGGTCGGGATGGTTACGCCATCTGCAACTGTGTTGGTAGCAGGTTCGCCAATCACCTGAAGGGTGGTGGTGGGCGCATTGGTATTAATACCGACACTTTTTTGCGCATAGGCGCCAAAACCGGTGCCTATGAAAATAACAATAAGCAGGTTTTTCATATACAAAGGATATTTATGGATGCTTAAAGATATTAACGGGCCTTCCGGTATAAAATAGACCCCGGGGGCCTAATTTATACCGCATTCGCATTCTTATATTTTATCGTTATTTTCATTTCCATATCATTTGCGGAACAAACCGGTATTTGATCATTCAGGACCTGTTATATTTTGAAACACTTTGCGCAACTTTTTTTATGCGTCCTCCTGTTTTATATTGATGCAAGAGCGGCAGGAGACAGCATTGTTTTTAACCCCGCAATGCCGGCGGTGGCGATGCGGCCTTATTTCAGCATCCTGGAAGATGACGCCGCCCTTTATAATTCCGCCGCGCTTTTTGCGAGGCCTGGTCTGTTCAGGTCCATTGAAGGTTTTAAACCTGCGAAGGCCAACGGTGTTTTCTGGCTTTTTACCCGCATCAAAAGTCCCGGCGCTGCCAATGCCGCAATATCGTTTAGGCATCTCAGTTATGCCGACCTTTATATAATACCCGATACACCGGGTGCAGCGATCATGCATCGCCGTGCGGGCGCTTTCAGACCGGCGGAGCAAATAAGCCCGGGTGACAGCCGGTTCTTTTTCCACCTGCAACTGGCAGCGGGCCTGACTTACAAGGTGCTTATCCGCAGCCATCACACCAAGCAGTATCAGCCTGTGCTCGATTTTGAGCTCAGCGATCTGTACCGTTTCGCCAAAGCCACACAGCGGCGGGAACTGGTGGATTTCTGGTTTCAGGGAGCTTCATTACTGTTGCTGCTGTACGTGCTGATCTCCTGGGCCACCACCCGTTACCGGCCGTACCTGTGGCTGGCGGTTTTTATAACCGGCCTTATGCTGTACAACCTTGCTCTGAGCCGCTATCTTATAGACTGGCTTTTTCCTATGCATCCTTATTTTGGCTGGCAGCTCACCATCCACTTTTTGCACATTGCCCTGGCCGGGCTTTATCTGCTGATACTTGACTTTTGGAAAGTGAAAGAAAAGAACCCTCGATTATATCGCCTGGGCAAAGCTGTTTTATATGCTATCCTGTTGCTTTCAGTGGTGTCTTTTCTCATTCATTATCGCTCCGGCAATTTCAGGATAATGAGCCAGGTGAATAGTTTTTTTCTCATTATACAGGTTGCTTACCTGTCGCGCCTGCTGATGCTTTGGAAAAATTTTGACAAACCGGAACGCTTTTTAGCCTATGGTATTATTCTTTACCTCGCAGTTGCTCTTTTTGTTACACTGGCGCTTTTAATTGTTGGCGAGACTGTGTTTGACTTATTCGTTATACTGTCGGGCAGTATATCGGTTATCGTGAGTCTGCTTTTTTTAACCGGTATCAACGAACGCACCCGCGAGCTCAGCCGCCGCAACGAACATATAGAACTGCTCATGAATGAGCTGAACCACCGCGTGAAAAACAACCTGCAACTGCTCTACAGTCTCAATAGCCTGCAACTGGCGGGCAGCAAAGATGCTTACATGGGCAATATACTTAAAGAGAATGTGGTTCGCATAAAAGCCATGATGCTGGTAAACGATAGCCTTAATCCCGACAACAATCCTGATAATAAAACCATTTCTCCCGTAACATTTATTGCCGACATTGCAGAGCATTCCAAAAAAATGTTTGCTCAATCGGCGCCGGTTGATATCAGGCTCACCATAGATGACTCCCTGATCCTGGATGCGACAGCCGGTTTATGCCTGGGGCTTATCGTCACCGAACTCGTCACTAATTCTTATAAACATGCATTTACGCTGCAACCTCATCCGCAGATAGACATTGAGATCCTGAGCAATGGTGATCACTGGAAAATGTATTATCACGATAATGGCAAAGGTTTCGATAATCACACGGGCAATACTTTTGGCCTTACCTTTATTGCCGATCTTACCCGGCAGCTAAAAGGACATTACAGTGTCAGTCAGCAAAATGGCGCCAGTTATTTTTTCAATTTCCCCAACGTGGTATAAATGCGCATACTTATCATAGAAGATGAAATTATCATAGCCCGTTTCCTGGAGCAACAGCTAACCGCTAATTTGGATTGCAGCACTGCCATTGCCCTCAACCAACAGGAGGTGACAGATACGATGCCCGGGTTTTTGCCCCATCTTATTTTGTGCGATATTAATCTGAAAGAGGAAAAAGACGGCATCATGCTGATAGAAAACCTGCGGCAGCATTATATGTTTGAGGTGATTTTTATAACCTCTTATCAATCCAAGGCTATTATCGAACGATCATTGCGGTGTCAGCCTTTGAATTACATTATCAAACCGGTCGATGAAGCGGCTATTTTTGCGGCCCTGAAACTGGCCTGGCCAATTATTGAAGCCAATAACAAAACAGGCAGGCGATATGAAGATACACTCCTGCATCATATGCTCAGTCATACCGAGCGGAAGATCATCCAGTTTATTTTGCAGAATAAAACAAGCCGCGAAATAGCTGCTATTCTCTTTCTGAGCCCTTACACTATCAAAAATCACCGCCACAGCATTTGCCGCAAGCTGGGCCTGAAAGATGGCAATAATGCGCTGCTGAAATGGGCGATGCGGCATAAAGAATTGCTGAAGTGAGTTTCACTATGCGCGTTTCATGAATGAACATTCATTACGCGCCGGCGTTGCCTGGGCTCAACTTTCCCAAAGGTCGCTGAGTTTATCTGCGTATATGCATTACGGTGAATATCGAAATGTCACTCCATATAATAACTATTCCGGTATGTACAACACGATTATAATGACATATATGCTCTTAAAATAATAGCCCTCCCAACTTTTTTTCTGAAATTTATTATAAAATATTTCGCGGTTTTTTGAGCGCATTAATCACATATTAAGGAGGTTATCGATAAAACAGGTGCGGAAAGAAGAAATTGATATTTGTCAATAATATATTTTATCCGTTGCAATATTGCTCAAAATGTATTTGTTTAGATATAGCATTTAAGTGGCAATTATCTGTGCAGATAGAAATTTCCGCTGAAAGAGCAGCGAAAAGAATATTGCGCATAAGAAATTGCACCGATCGAATTTAATTTCGAGGATAACCTTATATATCCTACTATGAAAAATGTATGCCTATCCTTTGCACTCCTTACATTATCCTCCGGATGTTCACTGCACCTGTATTGTCAGATTGTATATTCCCAATGGGCAAGTCCTTCGGGACACGTCACCACATCGAGGTCTCCGAATTTTTTGTGTACGTCTCTTACCTGTCCAACGATCTCCAATGAGAAAAATACAGTTGATAACAGCCTTACAAATTATGCGACGGTGGATTTTCCTGTTTTAAATGTAATCAGCTCCGTCACTTTTACAATGGACCTGACCACAACCGTCACATCCGGCTACGGTGGCGGTGTATATCTGGTATCTGCAACCAACCTCGTGGGATTGAGCGTATTGCCTTCTATTAAAGTTGAATTATTGAACAACACCACTGTTGTCGGCAGCCAGACGTACAGCACATTGCTGAATCTGGATTTGCTTTCCACCACAGGAGTGTCGCTGTGTGCCACACCGGCTGCTCCATATAACAAGGTGAGGTTAACCATTTCATCACCGCTCGGTGTTTCAGCTCCCATGCAGTTCAGGGTTTATTACGCATATGGCAATAGTATAGCAGATTGTTCTGCTATAATTCTTCCTGTCGACCTTGTAAAATTTGAAGTGGAACAGCAAAGCGATTGCGGAGCAAAGATATTGTGGACGGCGGCGCATGAACCGAACAGCAGTTATTTTGTTGTGCAAAGACAGATAAACAATATGGATCGCTGGGAAGATATCGGCAAAGTAAAAGCTGCTGATTTCAGTGAACAGGTTCGGAATTATAGTTATGTTGACGGAGCCGTTCCAAATGGAAAGATCACCTACCGGCTGGTTGGATATGATAAGGACGGATCAGCAAAGGTTTATAAAATGAAAACGGTTGTTATGAACTGCGACCGGAAGGGAAATAAATTATATCCGACTATTGTTCAAAGCGGGAAGAGCCTGATACTCACAGAGGTCTCGAAAACCGGGAACATCATTGTATCGGATATCCATGGCAGAGTACAATATCCTGCAAATTTTCTTATCGGAAATGAGCTAAGCATCAGTACGGCAGGCATGAGCAGCGGCGTCTATTTCCTAAGTCTGCGGGAAAATAACCAGGTCAGTCATTTCAAATTCATCGTTCAGTAATCAGCGCCTCCATCATCTTCTCCGCGACGAAATGATGACCTTGTAGTGTCGGATGAACTCCATCCACTGTGAGTATGCCCTTTTCTTTATTCTCCTTGTTGTTTTCCAGCTCATATTGAAGAAAGTCGTTCCTTAAATCGATCAGCCCGCATTTATGGTCTTTTGCAAGCTTCCTGATGATATTGGAGAATTTATTCATATCCGGGTCCATTTCGTTAGTAGAATCGGTTTTTTCGCCGAGAACTGCAGGAGTGCAGAGATATACTTTTATTTTGCGGTCCTGCAGCTTTTTAATGATTGCAGCGTAGAATTTTTCAAACTTCTCGGGATCGGTGCCAGTGCCGAATAAAGCCTTGTGCCATACATCGTTCACGCCTACCCAGATAACAACAATATCGGGTTTCTTCTTAATTACATCCTCGTCCATCCGCAGGTAGAGATCATACACTTTGTTGCCGCCAATCCCGGCCCCGATAAGCTCATACTTATCCGCCTCTCCTCTTTGTTTAAGCATATCGTTCATGATTGTAATATACCCTCCGGGCATAGCGCCGCCCTGTGTAATGGAGTCGCCGAAGAAGACTATTTTTTTCTTTTTACCATGGATCGTGAATGCACTTAGCAAAACAAGCATCGAAATAGTGAGTGTCCGTATCATAACTGATAATTTTTTAAACAGGTTATTATAAATCACTTGCCCAGCAGATATTTATCGAACCAGGCCACACAGGCACGTTCGTCCTGCTTATCGCCTGGCCAGCCATGTCCTTTCCCCTCTTTCGGGATCAGCATACAGGGCACATGATGTTCTTTCAGTTTGGCTATCAATGAAACGGACTGGCTGAAGGGTATGAGCGGATCGCTGGTTCCATGGATGACTAAAATGGGCGGTGTGCTGTCTGTTATAAAATAATAAGGAGAGATCGATTTGAGTATCTTATTCTGAAATTCCCTGGAGCTGTCGGGGGTGGCTATAAAAGAGCCATTGGTCGAAACGTTCCTGACCGTGGGGAAATCGAACCAGTTTGAATCGGCGCTGAGGAACTGAACGAAATTGGTCGGCGGATAAAAAGCAGCAGCGGCCTCAACCTTACTTGAGGACAGATCGACCGGATCCACCTTATCGGTCTTTGCTATGTTATGTTCCTTCCTGTATTCCTCTTCGCTAACGGCGTCTTTTCCGAAAGCAGCCGCTGAAACAGAAAGATGCCCGCCGGCGCTATGACCTATCACTCCCAGCTTCTTTGGATTGATGCCATAACTGCTGGCATTATAGGTAATGAATTTTATTGCGCGTTGTATCTGGCTGAAGATTTCAACCAGGTTGTATCTCGGCTGTGATCCATGGCTGATGATAAAAATCGTATAACCTTTATCCGTATACGCTTTGTAAGAACTGGTCGACATGGTTGATGCGCTTTTCGACACCCACCCACCGCTTAAGATATTTAAAATAGCTGCGCCATTTTGTTTTTCCGGCCTGATCACATCGAAAACAAATGCCATTCCATCCCTGTGATCGTAAACCACATCTGATGTACGTGTGACCTTTTGCTGTGCAACGGCCCCTTCCAGGTTGAATGCTGTAATCAACAATAAAAGGCTGATATATTTTCTCATTTTTTAATAGTTTTTATAATTATTCCATTAGTAAACCACATAAATTCTTTTAATCTTTCAGCGTGTATACGGGTAAGTTAATGCTGGATGGCATTTTTTTACCCGAATAGATTTTTTGAGAAGCCTTGCGCATTTCCTTTGCATCATCTATCGGATCGCAGGTGTTCAGGCTCCTGTTAAACCTCGGAAAAAGGCTTGAGCAGATGGTCACGCGTAATTTATGCCCCGGGTTTAACTGGTACCCCGTGGCCCATACCGAAATGTTCTGCTTCTGCGGCTTTCTTCCTTTAAAATGCACTTTCGATCCGCCATCCTGGATATTGATAATTTTTCCATCGGGAAATACATCCTGGATGCATACAAAAAAGTCGGAGCACGGAACATCACTCGACAGCCAGAGCGATGCCGACACCGGTCCCAGCAGGGTAAGCGGTTGCTCCAGAACCTTAGTTTCAAAATTCACCTGGTCGGGCCGGTTGATGTTCCTGTTTTGCAATGCAGGGCCCACACTGTCACCCAAAATAGTTCCGCCATAGCTGGGGTAGGGGTCAGATGGATCGTATACATAAGAAAATATTTTGTCGCCGGCGGAAGCATGAGTGCTCAATGAATGATCCGCCTGCAAAAAATAAGGTACGGTCTTCGTTTCTTTCGGCGGCCATACATCGGATCCTTCATATTCATTTCTCTCCATTATAAATAAATTAAACCGCGTGTCTTTAAGTGGTAAGGGAAGATCATTTTTTTTCCCTTTGAGTGCGTTTACCATATAGTTGAATGCCACATTACCGTAAGAGCCTGTTTTGCGTTCCCCGCCGTAATCGTTTTTATATCCTGTTGCCCCATGTGCCCAGGGGCCAATGATATACCTGTTTTGAGGATTGCCATTTACCGATAAAGCCTGCATGCCGTTGATCTGCGCTTTTAAAAAAATATCGTACCAGCCGGCGATGCTTATTGCCGGCGCTTTGACGGGCCCATGGGCGCTTAATTTATTCCAGTATGCATCTTTCTTTTCATGCTTGAGCCAGTCCGATAAAAAATCAATGGAGTCGGCAGCAACTGATAACGGCAGGCGGCTTAATTTCCCGTACAGTTTTCCATTTGATATATTTTCAGCTTTTGCGGGCGTATTGGCATAGCCCCACAGGAAGGGCGAATGCAGCGAAAGAATTCCATCCGGGTATATGAAATCATACATATAATCACCTGTAAGCATAAGCGCTGCGGCGTTGAGCGAATCGGCTATCATCCATTGTGTATATCCCAGGTAACTGGCTCCCCAGCCGCCCACGGTATCATTCGACCAGGGTTGTTCTCTTATCCATCTCAGCGTGCTTAACCCGTCGGCTCTTTCGTTGGCGAACGCATAAAAATCCCCTTTTGATTTGTACTTGCCTCGTACATCCTGTATTATAATGGCAATATTATGTGAAAGAAATCTTTTATCGACCCACAGGTCCGATTCCTTGTTGTACGGAGTGCGCATCAGCACTGCTGCACAGGGATGATCGGTGTTCGGAAGAAGAATGCGTGTGCTCAATGGAACACCATCATCCATCCTGACGGTTGTCTCAAAAAACCTGTTTCCCGCAGAATCTTTTGTTATCTCCTGCGCATTAATCCGGTTTCCACAGATTAATACCTGGAATATTAAGAGAATAATTGACGTTATAACGGATTGCATTGTCGTCTTATAAGAATAATGCTTTTGATATAAATAGCTTCTCATTGGATTCGCGCTTACTGATAAATTTTCACTTGTTTCATCTCATTGCTGAACAATACGTTTCCGGACCTGTACAGTGTTTTAAAATCTTCCGCCGATTGCTGTCCCGCATAAGGTGCGTAATATTCCGCAGGTCCCGAATTGCGCCAGGCCATGGCATAGGCTAGCCGGTATTTTTTTACAACCGGGAGAAAGGCTTCCGTCCACCATTTGTCGCAGGGTAATGTATTGAACCCGAATTCGGTTATGGCAGGTATTTTATTTTGTTTGGATGAAATGCGATCCAGCATTTTCAAATCCTTATCCAGTTTTTCAGCAAAGGAAGCATTGGTGAACTTTTTTTTCTGGTAGATATCAAAGCCAAGTATATCAACCCATTCTTTTCCCGGGTATTTTTGCATAAACTCTTTTTCGGAGCCAAAAATATCCGTGTTGAATGCATACAATACATTGTGCAAATGCTTTTCATCGCGCAGGTAACTTACTGTGAAGCGCCAAAGCTGTTTGAATTCATCCGCTGTGCAATTTTTTCCTCCCCACCAGAACCAGTTTCCGTTAAGCTCATGAAAAAGGCGCAGGATAACCGGTATATACTCCCCGTTTTTGCCTTTTAAACCAAGAATAAATGCAGCGGCGGAGTCGAGCCAGCTTTTATATATTTCGTGATTCTTCGCACCGGGCAGGACAGAAGATAATGTCCCGGCTTCCGTGTCCCATGCGGATTTGCCATTTAGGGGGTTCATCATATGCCAACTGTAGGTGACCACTTCCCCGCGCTCATATCCTTCCAGCGTATGCCGTTTTATTTCTTCGAAAGAAACTCCGGTTATATTTACAGCGCTTCCCGTTTCAATCCCTTCGAGGTCCCATCCGCATAATGCCGGATGATCACCGGTTACATCTTTGATATCGCTTTTACCTGCAACAGATTTCCAGTTAACTCCATAAGCATATGCGTCGTGGTGACCGAATAAGAACCGGCCGCTGTTTGATAACAGCATGAGATTCTTACAGAGATTAACAGTTTCCTTTGTGGCCATACGGTCGACAGGCGGATCGTTTGCGAGCACTTTGCCAGCGATCAGCATGCTGATATATATAGATTTATACAGGCCTGTTTTCATGAATTGATCAATTTATTCTTCAAATATTCGCCCGCCCGCCTCTCAATACATATTTTTGAATTTTTCCGGTTGCCGTTTTGGGAAGCTCTGCGATGAAGCTTATCCATTGCGGTTTTTTAAATGAAGCAAGCTGCTGACCGACAAATGCTTTGAGATCAGCTTCTGTTATTGAATGGCCCGGATGCAGCACTACAAATGCGTGTGGCGATTGCCCCCATTTTGGGTGCGGCATTCCAACAACGGCAGCTTCCTTCACGGAAGGGTGCCGCAGCAGGACAGATTCGAGCTCAACTGAAGAAATATTTTCTCCGCCGCTGATAATAATGTCTTTGCTCCGGTCTTTTATTTCCACGTATCCATCGGGGTGCACAACTGCCATGTCCCCTGTATGAAACCACCCATTCACCATAACTTTGTTCGTGGCCTCTTCATCGTTATAATACCCTTTCATCACCACATTGCCTTTTGCGAGGATCTCACCAATAGTTTCACCGTCGGCAGGCACTTCATTATCCTGTGCATCTGCAACAATTAATTCTCCTGAAGTGATCAGTTCAACGCCCTGCCTCGCTTTAACGATAGCTGATTCTGAGGCTGAAAGAGAATGATGCTCGGGCCGAACTTCACAAATAGAAATAAAAGGGGACGTTTCTGTCAGTCCATATAACTGTATCAGCTTCCATCCAAGCCCGTTTTCGATCCGCTCTATGGTTGCGGCTGCAGGCGGAGCGCCTGCGGTGAATACCTGCACGTCACGGGGAGCGGGGTGTTGAAGGCTCTCTGCTGCGCTGGTGATGCCGATAAGCACGGTGGGAGCGGCGCAGAGCATGCTAATATTTTCCTTATTGATAAAATGAAAAATATTATCCGGGTCCACTTTTCGTAAGCATACATGCGTGCCGCCGCATGCAGTGATGGTCCAGACAAATGTCCATCCATTGGCATGAAACATAGGCAACGTCCACAGGTAACGGTCTTCCATCGTAAGACGACAATGCGCAAGTATGCCGAGTGAATTCATGTATGCATTGCGATGGGTGATCACCCCTTTGGGCCGGGCCGTTGTTCCACTCGTATAATTTATCGTGATGACATCGGTTTCGTTACTATCGCACTTTATATATTGTGCCTGTGATTTTGCTATGTGTTCCTCATAGTTCAGCCATCCTTCTTTTTCCCCTTCCAGTGCAACAAAATATTTCACGCCGGGCAGTTCGTGCCTGATCGATTCGATGGTATCGATGTATTCACTATGCGCACACAACATCACTGCACCGCTGTGGTTAATGATGTAGGTGAATTCCGAAGCCGAGAGCCTGTAATTAATGGGCACCAGGATGGCGCCGATCTGGGGAACACTGTAGAATGATTCCAGTTGCGCATGAGTATTGGGCGCAATATATGCCACCCGGTCGCCCTGCCCAACGCCCAGCTGCTGCAATGCATGCGACCAACGGTCGCACCGTTCAAAAAACTGGCTGTACGTCAGCCGCATTTCTCCATCAACAACGGCTGGCCTGCCGGCATATAATTTCCTTGCGCGCCTGGAGAATTCCAGAGGGGTCAGAGGTGTTTCCATAATGCCAAATAATATCTGTGATGATTATTCATTTTTCGGCTCCTGAATTATCTGGTTAATGGCAGGCTTCATGTCGAATGCATGCCTGTCAATTGCCTTTATAATGTTCCTTGAACAGGCTGAAAAAATTATACGGGTCGGTGACCTCGATATCCAGGTCAGGGCGTATCCGTTTTAATTCGTCAATGCTGGCTATTATATCAGATGGGGCGCTCCATGTAATTCTGAAAAAATAAAAACCGGGCTTGTTCTTATCGGAGTTTGCAATATTTGAAGAGATCGCCTTGGCCGTTTTTTCAGCGGTGGTAAAATTACCTACATTGTTAAGCAGCTCTGTCACGGGCATTCCTTTCCATATCTCCGGTTCCTGGTGCTTTATGGTCATGCTATCCGTATGAAAGTCATAAATGATAGTCGCATATCCGTCGGGAGAAAATTGTGCAAATGCGTCTTTCACCGCGGCGGAAGGTTTATCCCAGTCCAATACCATTGGTGCTATTGTCTGATCGAGTTGCCTGAAGAATTTCTGATTATGCCGGATAAACAGCGGAAGGTATTGCGGCAGAACGCGGTTGGGGTTCATATATCCCGCGGCGCTTGCATCTGCACCGAAATAATCATTTTTGCTGGCCGTACTGTAGAAATATTCTATTATATCCGGATACGTTTCTATCAGGTTGGGATTGATGCCCCAGATGAATGGCATTTCTCCACGTCGTTTATCATCCCAGAATTTTGGCAGGAAATCATATAGGGGAGTGCCCGAATCATAGTCTGCCATAAGAATACAGATATATGTTTTATTCCCGGGATCTTTTTTCATTTCGGGGCGATGCTGCTTCAGCATACTAACAGGCGCATGGCTATGTACTGATTGATTATAGCAATAGCTTGTCACCGTGTTCTGGTAGCAGTTGTAGGGCGACATCAGGTAAACCGATTCCCATTCTGTCGGCACTGCTTCATGGCGGCTCTTATGGCCCGGCATATTGCTGTATTTGAAAAAAGAGAAAAAGCCGGAGATCTCCGTCATTTGCTTTCCATCAGTTTGTTTCAGGATCTCGTTCAGCATTATTTTATAGGTCTCGAGGTCGGTGCCCAGTTTCTGGGTGGAATCATCTGCCGGGAGTTCATCACCCCAGGGCGAGAGATCGAAAACAAACGACCTGTTGAATACGGACCAGTCTCTTGTTACAACATAACCGATATCACCTTTTCTTCTTGCGATATAGGCATCTTCCGACAGCGATACAAAATGAGGCGAGCACAATCCTTTTTTCAGGTAATTATCAATTGCCCATCGGTATGCATCGTTTTTTGCACTTCCGGTCTCTTTCCCGGAAAACATTCCCCGCAAATCCTTAATAACATTGAGTTTCCATTTTGCCAGGTATTTTGTTGCCAGTTCGGGGCTTAATACGATGGCGTCTTCCACTCCGGCGATAGTGGTTGCCACATTCAGCGTCGCTGCAACAGCTGTGTCCCAGATGACGGCTCCCTTTATTTTTCCTTCAGCCAGGCGAAAAAGTTCATCCAGCGTATTTAGTGTGTCGAATTTAAAATTATGCAGCCAGCGATCATTGGAGGTAAACTTTTCCAGCCAATAACCGGTGGAACTATTGGCTGGAGAGTTTACATATACAACGGGCTCCTTACGGTTTAGGATTCCCTGGAGACAGGATGCTGCCATCGCTTCATCATACAATTCAACATTATCCTTTTGACCAGGATTATAGATATACAGATGTTTTTGCTGCCGGCAGGCGACTGTTGCCGTTATTATACAGAATAAAACAAACGAAATCCATTTTATCTTAAATGTTCTCATCACCCGTGTTAGATTTTAAATGTGTGCAACGAATCAGTTGATAAAAGGATTGGTGTCCTTTTCTCCTTGCGGAATGGGCAGGAGTTTAGCTGTTGCGGGCAGCGTCTTACCGGATTCAGCGGCAATCTGCGTGACCATATTAATTTTTCCGAGCCTGTCCCATCTGCGAAGGTCGAACCAGTGTTGTTGTTCGCAGGCCAGTTCCACATATCTTTCTTTCATGAGTGCTTTGAATGCCTCGTCTTCGTTGGCGAATTCATCGGCGTAGGGTTCTGCTCCAACAGCGGGGCGTGTTCTCACTTCATTGATAAGACTGAAAGCGCCGGGGATGTCATGATTAAATAATTTGGCTTCGGCAAGCAGCAGTTTAACATCGGTCAGTCTTGTCCAGACTGTCGAGTTCTTCCCGCAGTTTCCGCCAAAACTTGAAATGGTATTTACATTTTCGAAGGGCATATATTTTTTGAGCATATACCCGGTGTTTGTTTTTCCATCCTGCCAGGGTGCATATGGCCAGGGGCCTGCTTTCGATGATGTGGCTCCAAGGACAGGTCCGCCGCCGGGGTTGGCTCCTCCATAAAATGTAAGCGCGGCGCGGGGGTCAATATAGTCCGAACCATTGAGCGTATACGCAAATTGATTGGCGTTTCCATTAGACACGGCGCCGTCGCTGAGCGGGAAATCGCACATATCGTTGCGCGTGTAATAATTCATTTTACAGTTGTATGAATTTTTTCCCAGCTTCTCGTGATAATCGATCAGGAAATAAAACCACAGGCTCGCAGGGTCACTGGCGTCGTGAATGGTTTGCATGATGATCTCGGGATTGGTACGGTTATCATCATTGGAAAACAAGCCATAAAAATTAGTTGCATAAGTATATCCTGCCTGCGAATCATTGATGATGTTCTGCAATTGGGTGATGGCCTCGGGGAACCTGCCGGCGCCAATGTAATATTTGGCCAGGTAAGCCTGTGCCGCGCCCTTCGTTATGCGTCCGAGGTATTTACTTTCCCATTTGCTGGGAAGTGAATCTATTGCACTTAAAAGCTCCGGTTCAATTATGGTACTTTCTATTAGGCTTTGCAGGATTATTTTTAATGTCTGTTGCGGTCATGTGCATAGGAGCATCTCCAAAAAGCTGGGTAATATAATAGTAGCTCCATGCCCTGAAAAACCTGCATTCGCCTATCATATAGATTTTTTGTTGCTTTTCAGTATCGAGGGTGGGTTGCCAGGCTTCTATTTTTTCCAGGGCGAAGGAGGCGCGCCAAACCTGCCTGTAAAGGGTTTTCCATATCCATGCATTGATAGGATTATTTGCATCTACATTGTAGTTGTTGAATTGGGGTTGTGTGGGCTCTGTTCCTATTAAGAGCGACATTTCCTGTCCCATTGCATCGACGGCATGGAAAAAATATTTATCCAGACCGGGATCGACAAGGTTGGAATAAATTGCTGCTACCGATTCAAGGCATTCATTCATATTGGAAAAATAATTGCCTTCGTTAAAATTCTGTGGATCATTCAGATTCACAATATCCTTCGAGCAGGATGAAAGGACAAACACACAGGCCACTATTATTATCTTTTTCATTATTATTTTTTTAAGTTCTGATAAAGCGGCAGCCCGAAAACAAATCACTGCCACAAGAGATTAGGGTTTGAGTTTGAACTGCTATTTAAATGTCAGGTTTACTCCCAGCAGAAAAACTCTTGGATTCGGGAAATTATTTAATTGCCCGGCGATTCCTCTCTGCAGGTTATAATTGGAATCGTTTCCTGCGCCATTCGCGTTCATGGAGCCCAGTTCAGGATCATAACTCTTATAGCTGGTGAAACAGATAGCGTTTTGAGCTGTTACATACACCCTGCACTGCTCTATATATTTGCTTTCCCTGGATAATATATTATAACCTAATGTGATATTCCTGATTTTTAAATAACTGCCGTTTGTAATAAACCTGTCTGATACCCGGCCGTTCCGGTTGTTATCTCCGCTTGTGGCCCTGGGAATATCGGTGATATCTCCTTCCTTGCGCCATCTTTTCAGGCGCTCGGTTGTCCGGATCTTTGTAGAAAAGAAATCATATATCTGTACGCCGGCAATACCCGTACCTCCAATGCTGAGATCGAATTTTTTATAAAAAAGACTGAAATTAAATCCGTAATTAAACTTGGGTATCGGGTTTCCGATATATGTGCGGTCGTTATCATCAATTTTTCCATCGGGGCCGGTTGGATTGCCTTTATCGTCTTTGGGACCGGCAATATCCTGGAAAGCAATATCGCCTGCAACAGCGTGCTGTCCATATTTTGTATTATAAGCCTCAGCGTCTGCAGTGGTGGGCAGTACCCTGTCTACTTTATATCCGTAGAATGAGCCTATGGGATGTCCGACGGCGGTGAGCGTGATAAATTCACTGGTTTCAAGCGGAGCGTTCCAAATAGGCTCTCCGGCTCCGAGTGAAGTAACTTTATTGGTAACATAACCTACTACACCCGACACGCTGAAACGAAGGTCTTTGCTGATCCTGTCGTTATAACCCACCGTCAGGTCAAAGCCTTTATTCCGCACTGATGCTGCATTGGTAAACGGTGCACCGTCAATGCCCGATGAAGGATTGATGGGTACCTGTATAAGAATATTCCTGGTATTGCGGACATAAACATCCAATGAGGCAGTGAATTTGCTATGCAGCAGGCTCAGGTCGAGACCTGCGTTATACGATTCTCCCTCTTCCCATTTAATATCCACCGATGCAAGCGAGTTGGAGGTAGTACCCTGTATCCAGGTGCCCGGATAACCGAAAGCGGCTCCAGCGCCATTGGGATATCCGCCCGAAGCATAGCCCTTAAACAAAGTGGATAAATAACCATAGTTTGGAATACGGTCGTTGCCGGATAAACCCCAGCTCAGGCGAAGCTTCAACTGGTCAATGGCTGTGGAGTGCCGTAAGAAGGGTTCTTCATTTATTTTCCATGCCACAGCTACTGAAGGAAAACGACCCCAGCGATTCTGCGGTGCAAAATTAGGGGAAGCATCCTGGCGATAGTTTAAGGTAAGAAGATATCTATCGAGATATGAATAGTTCAATCGTCCGAAATAGGATAAATAAGCCGTGTGACTAAGACTTTCATTGGTTACACTGGCAACCGGTGTCTGTGAAACCATCAGCACATTGTAATTGTCCCAGGGCAGGCTGGGTGAGCTGGTTCCCTGTGCGCCCAGGCCATAGGAGTTATTGAATTTTGAAGAAGAGCTCGACATACCCGCCATTGCGGCAAGATCATGTTTGCCGAAATTTTTGTTGTACGAAAAATAATTTTCCCAGGTAGATGACTGTGACCATCCCAGGCCTTTGTTGATCTGTGCAGGATATTGTAAGCCTCCCTGCGCATAAGTGGGGTACCAGAGCTGACCAAAGTTGGAAGACTGGGTATATATCAACTGGCTTCGGAAGCGTAAACCCGAAAGCAAATTTACTTCACCATATATCTGGTCCTGCAGCACACTGTTTTTGCTTAACTGGTGATGGGTGTAGATTTCAGGTAGCGGATTATAGCTGCTTCCCCCGTCAAGCGCATTCGTCATCTGCGAATATCCCCAGGAGTTAGAAGGATCGTAAAGATCCATATAGGGTGCATAATTAAGCGCCGACATTAACGAAGCCGCATAGCCGGTGAATGGAACACCCCTGTCTTCAATGGTTGAGAAGGTAAAATTGTTACCGATTTTCAGGATGTCGTTATACTTATATTCAGTATTTCCCAGAACATTTAACCGCTGATGGTTGTATCCTTTTACTATGGCATCCTGGTTTTGATAATCGACCGAGAAGCTATACGTTACACTCGGAGCGCCGCCGCTGAGATTTACGTGGTATTCCTGTTGCAATGCGTTTTGAAACAACACATCCTGTATATTATTCCGGGTCGTGCGTGCCCATTCCTGTGAAAACCCGAGTCCGCCTTCGCTGACGGGCATAAAACGTTTTGCTTTCGACCAGAAAGTGGTATCTGTTTCCACGGCCAGGTCTATAAACTGGCTTGCATTCAGCATATCGAGTCTTTTAGGCGTCTGCGCGATACCCATATATGCGTTCACCGCAATTTTCAAAGGGCCACGTTTCCCCTTCTTGGTAGTAACCAGTACTACGCCATTTGCGGCTCTTGCACCATAGATCGCTGTAGAAGATGCGTCCTTGAGCACTTCGATCGACTCGATATCATAAGTGTTGATTGCGGCAAGGCTCCCTGGCATACCGTCGATAATATAAAGGGGGTCGGCATTATATATTGTACCGGTGCCTCGAACCAGGATTTTAGTGCCTGCCCCGGGAACTCCGTTTGTGTTGACAACATTGACGCCTGCCACACGGCCCTGTATCATACTGCCCACATCGGAGGTGACCACATTGCCGATATCACTTTGTTTTACAGAAGAAACAGCACCTGTGAGATCCGATTTTTTTACGGAACCATAACCCACTACAACAACATCGTCGAGCACGTCCTGTATTTTGATCAGGCTGATATTTATTTTCTCACCTTTATGAACGGTGATTTCCTGGCTTTGATAGCCCACAATGGAAAAGACCAGCACTGTTTTTTCATCTATTCCATTAAGGGTAAACAAGCCGAGGTCGTTGGTCTTCGTACCGATTGTGGACCCTTTCACCGTAACAGAAACGCCCTGCAGTGGTTTCCCATCGGCATCCGTAACGGTACCGCTGATGTCCACGGCGGGCGCAGTATTCAGAATGTCTTCTTCCGCCTCACCATTGTTCTGAAGGGGACGAATAACTATGGCCGATTTAATGATTGTATACGTCAGCGGCTGATTTTTGAAGCAGGCCTCCAGCACCTGCCCGATTGTTGCATTTTTAAGATCGATGTCAACATTTTTGGCAAGCTTCAGCCATTCATCGCGGTAAATAAAAGAGTATTCGCTTTGCGCTCTTATCTCCGTGAAGATTTTTTCCATTGGCGCATTCTTTTCATAAAGCGTAATGCTTTGTGAACGGGTTTTGGCGGAAAGCTGGAGACTGGCCACCACTAATAAAATTGCCGTTAATTTCATGACAAGCATCGTTTTGGTCAATATTCCCCGACGGGAGCATTGAAATTGACAGGGAGCCGTTAAATTCATAACTTCGTGATGTTTTGGTTAACAATAAAACTTCGGGAACAATGTTTTCATCATTCCCCAATCGTAGTTTGCGCTGCGTAGTTGACCTGAACAATTTGCCGCCCCACCCTTCCCGGTGGGGTGACTTTTTTATACAGGTCAATGACTTTTATTCTAAAATGACCAGTGTTTTTCCTTCCAGTTTACTATGCACTCCACTCAGTTCAAGTGTTTTCAGCACCTCCAAAAGGCTAAGGCTTCTCGGTATTTCCCCCGAAATGGTGCCCGACGGCACAGCGCCTTCATATTTCACATCTATATCATACCATCTTGCTATCTGCCGCATAATATTGGGCACCGTACTATTCGATAATTTGAAATAACCACTCTTCCATGCCATTACAGATTCTGCGTCTGCGGGATATACATCGATCTGGCTGTCATCGTTTTTAACAACGGCCTGCTCATTGGGCTTCAGCAAAGCGCTCGATTTGCCCGATCTCACTTTAACGGAGCCTTCCAGTAATGTAGTCCTGATAACAGGTTCGTCGGGATAGGCATTGACATTAAAATGGGTGCCCAGCACTTCGATAATGCCATTTCTTGCTTTTACCCGGAAAGGTTTTCTTTTATCATGAGCCACTTCAAAATACACTTCACCCGTGATCTCCACATTGCGCTCATTACCTGTGAAAGTAACTGGAAAGCGCACAGAAGAAGCGGCATTCAGCCGGAGTATCGTTCCATCCGATAAGGTCAGCGCATACTGTCCGCCTTTATTAGTGGTAAGCGTATGGTAAACTGTTTTATCTTTTTCATGCAGCGAAGCATTATAGAAAAGCTGGCCATTTATATTTTCCACTTTCGAATTGCCTTCGCTTGCGATATCCGCACCTTTAGCCGTATCCAGGGCAATCTTCGAGCCGTCCGACAGGGTTAATACGGCTTTATACTGCACCGGCACCACTTTATTCCTGTTGTTATTATTATTCTTGTTGTTATCTGTCGCCGGAATATGGGGAGATGCAACGGCCATGGCAGGCCGGGCTTCAGGAAGGGAGTGGGAATAGAAAAAATAAGATCCCGTAATCACAATGAGAATACTTGCCACCGCAAGGGCATAAAACAACATCCGCCTGCTGTGCAGGTTCATGAAATGAAAAACTTTTCCTTTCTCCGTATCGAGGATAGTAGTGAACAGGTGATTTGCTTTTTCCGCAGGCATATCTTCCCGTGGTTCAAAGCGCTGCCATATTTCCGCCAGATATTCTTTCAGGGCAGCGTCGTTTCGCGATTGTGCTATCCAACCCGCCAACTCCAGCCTTTCCTCCATGGAGCAGCTGTTGTTGAAGAACCGGTCAATCAGATAGTATATTCTTTCATCTGATCCTTTCATCGTTTCTGCTTTTTGTTATGATTTGAATATTTGGCATTCGCCCTGAACTATTTTCCCGAAACAACCGGTTATATAACTATAACAACCGGAAAAAGAAAAAGTCGTATTTCCTCTAAAAAATATCAGATGAATAGTTCGGCAACGGTGGCCAGCGTGATAATAGTGATGAAATAAGCTGCGCTCTTTAATTTTTTGCGCAGGGTTCTGAATGCCTGTGTCATATGGCTTTTAACCGTTACGACCGATATGCTGAGCTGTTCCGAGATCTCTTCCTGCTTCATTCCCTGCTCTTTGCTCAGGCGAAATACCTGCTTTTGTTTTTGCGGCAGCTCTTCAATGGCAAAATGAAACAGCTGGCCAAGTTCCTTCCGCTCGAACATTTCATAGGCCTCCTCCGCTCGCGATGATTTTTTTTCCATATGCTGCATAATCAGCGTCTCTTTGGCCATTCTTTTCATGATATTAAGAAAACGGTTACGGGCAATGCGGAATATGTAGGCATTGAAATTTTCAATTTTAACCAGGCCGGCCCTGGTTTGCCATATTTTAGCGAATATATCCTGCGTAACATCTTCCGCCGATTGCGCAGATCCCGACATGCGAAAGACAAATGAATAAATCCTGGCCCTGTACAGATGGAATAACGCAGCAAATGCTGCTTCATTACCCCGGGCCACTTCAGCCAGAAGAGTTTTTTCTCTATTTTCAGCGGCATTCAGCATTCGTTAGTATTAAGCAGTTTGTAGAAAATACAGTTGCCCTTGAACATCAACTAAAATATAAAAATTATTTCAGGTCTGAACCGGCCTCTCTATTAATAATGATGACAACCGGGAGCCGGAAAAGTAGCAGCCGCTTTCAAAATTATTTTCGAGGCCTGTCGCGCCAGTCAGTTGATCGATAAAGTAAATATAGGAAAATTATTTTTACAACATGTATATACAAGTTAAAAATTTACCTCCTATCTTTGGATGATGAAGAAAGACAGGGAACGTATATTGTCGATGTATGAGCAGTTGCAACTGCTCCGTAATTACGAAGACCGGATCTATTACATGTTTCTGGAAGGGATAATGCCCGGCACCATTCACCAGAGCCAGGGCCAGGAAGCCTGCGCCGTCGGGATGCTGTTTGATCTTCGCAGGGAAGATTATATGACATCAACCCATCGCCCGGCAGGGCATTGCCTGGCAAAAGGCGTGTCGCTGGAATCGATGATGTGCGAAATGTTTGCGAAGGCCAATGGATGCTGTAAGGGTAAGGGCGGGGCCATGCATACAGGAGATATACGTGTAGGCGCTGTTCCGGCGGTGGCGATCACGGCCGGGGGCATGCCGGTGGCAGTGGGCATCGGCCTGTCGTGCAAAATGCGAAAGACCGATAATGTAGTGGTGTGCTTTTTTGGTGATGGAGCAAGTAACGAAGGTGCATTTCATGAATCGATGAACGCAGCGGCGATCTGGAACCTCCCGGTCATATTCGTCTGCGAAAATAATTTATACGGAGCATCCACCCATATTAACCAGGTGATTAGCATAAAAGATCTTGCAGACAGGGCCGCTGCCTATGGTATGCCGGGATATGTGGTAGATGGAAATGATGTGCTGGCCGTCAATAAAGCGGCAAACGAGGCCATAGACCGCGCAAGACAGGGCAAGGGCCCTACGTTCCTGGAATTAAAAACCTATCGCCGGTGCGGGCATTCGCGCAACGATGCCTGCGGATACAGGGATAAGGTGGAAGAGAAGGAATGGTTTGAAAAAGATCCGCTTACACGCTGCAAAAATTATATTCTGCAGGAGCGGCTTGCAACAGTTGAGGAACTGAATGAAATAGAAAAAGAAGTCCTGAAAAGGATCGATGATGCAGTGGCTTTTGCAAAATCAAGCCCTGCTCCGGCACCGGAGGACGCACTGCTTCATGTATACTCATGAAATTAACAACAGAAGAACCAAAGCTATATGGCTAAATTATCAATTGCTGAGGCATTAAGGGAAGCAATACGGGAAGAAATGCGGCGCGATGAACGTGTATTTTGTCTCGGAGAAGACATAGACATCGAAGGCGGGTTCGGTGGCGCATTTACTGTTACTTTAGGACTGGCGAAAGAATTTGGAACAGAACGCATACTGAACACACCTATATCTGAAATTATGATTGCGGGCGCAGCAGTAGGGGCGGCCATGACAGGAATGGTTCCCATTGCCGATGTTCAATACGGCGATTTCCTTTTCTGTATGATGGATCAGCTTGCTAATAATGCGGCAAAGATGACCTACATGTCGGGCGGCACTGTTAAAGTGCCCATGGTTATGCGTGCACCTGTAGGAGCTACCACCAGGGGGGCACAGCACGCACAAAGTCTCGAAAGCTATTTTACCCATATTCCGGGCCTTAAAATTATTTGCCCTTCCACCGCGTATGATGCGAAGGGATTGCTGAAAACCGCGATACGTGATAATAATCCCGTGGTGGTTTTCGAACATAAGCTCCTGTATGGAAGCAAAGGTAACAGGGCCGAAAAATCCGCATTGAGCCCCGTGGGTGAAGTGCCGGACGAAGAGTACCTGATTCCCTTTGGCGAGGGGGCCATCCGGAAAGAGGGAAAGCATATTACCATCGTTGCCACTCTCCTGATGGTATACAGAGCCCTGGAAGCTGCTGAGGTGCTGGAAAAAGAAGGAATAAGCGTTGAGGTTATCGATCCCAGGACCCTGGTTCCGTTCGATTACGAATTGGTGATCAGCTCCATCAAAAAAACATCGAGGCTGATGATCGTTGAAGAAGATACGAAAAGAAACGGATGGGGAGCGGAGGTGGCGGCACAGATTGCCGAAGATGCGTTGTACTATCTCGATGCGCCTATCGTGAGGGTGGCGGGCCTGGATGTGCCCATACCATTTGCGCCTGTTATGGAAAATTATGTGGTGCCCTCCGTTTCCCGCGTTGTTGAGGCAGCCAGGAAATTAATGAATGCATGAAGAATTAAAGCAAGCTTATATGGCGTTAGTATCGATGATCTCTTTAATGAAAAAAGCGTTGAAAGGCAACTATGCAGTCGGCTATTTTGAAGCATGGAATATGGAATCCATGCTGGCGGTGGTGGATGCCGCGCAGCGCACCCGTTCACCTGTGATCATCGGCTTCGGCGGCCAGTTTATCGGCAGTAAGAAAAGAGAGATAGAAGAAAATATTCATCATTACGGACAGTTGGGCAAGGCTGTGGCGGAAACATCGAATGTGCCTGCAGCGTTGCTGTTGAACGAAGCGCTTGAAGTGGACATGTTACTGGATGGCATGGATTCGGGATTTAATGCCATTATGTTCGAAGGGCATGGTATGCCCATGGATGAATTCATCCGCATTAACCGGCGCCTCGTGGATTTAGCCCATAGCCGCGGAGTGTGCGTGGAAGCTGAAGTGGGCAGATTGCCAGACGCTGATATCGCCACCGAAAGTATTGGTGACGGAGAAAAAACCGATCCCGATGAAGCTGCTTTCTTTGTTAAGCAAACAGGTGTTGACGCGCTTGCTGTTTCTGTAGGGAATGTTCATTTACTGGAAAAAGGAAAGGCCCGTATTGATTTTGAACTGGTAAAAGAATTGACGAAAAAGGTGAATGTGCCGCTGGTATTGCATGGTGGTACGGGAGTGGCGGAAGATGAACTGAGAGAAGCTGTGTCGCTCGGCATGTGCAAAGTCAATGTGGGCACCTCTCTTAAAAGAGCGTATCTCAATGCGATACGGGAATATATGGATAGCAATACTATTTCAAAAATGGATCCGCATAACATAATAGGCAGGGGTGGAAGCGATGATATGCTGTGTGCTGCACGCGAAGCGGTAGCCAGGGAAGTGGAGCGTTTTATTAAAATAATAGGCAGTGAAAACAAAGCCGATTAACCAGGGTTCGCATGTTGAATAAAATTTTAATGCCATCGGGTGGTCAAACTACCGATGAAATGATGATACTGAACTGGAATAAGCAGGTAGGCGATACCGTTAGCAGGGGCGACGTGCTGTTTGAGATTGAAACGGACAAAGCCATACTTACAGTTGAAAGTTTTGCCGAAGGCATTTTGCTCGAAATAAAATACCTGGCCGGCGAAACGGCAAAAGTAGGAGAAGTGGTGGCGCTGATCGGAAATAAAGAAGACCTGGAAGAAAAAACATCGTCGCCGGCGCCCGCTGAAATCTTCCGGAAGTCCATCCCGGCAGAAGCGCGTGCTGAAAGTCGCAAGGCGATATCATCGCAGGCAGCGTTTACTGTCATACCGGCTTCACCGCTTGCCAGGAAAATGGCTGCGGCCGAAGGGATTTCCCTGGCCGAAATTTTTGAGAGAACAGAAAAGAAGGCAATAAAGAAACAGGATGTTGAACTGTTTCTTTCAGATAAGAAAAAAAGCCTGTCTTCTCCTGTGAACTCGACTCCGGGCGAAAAAGCCGGCGCTGATGATGAGTTCACATTGATAGATATTTTGCCGATAAGAAGAACGATCGCCAGGCGCATGGTTGAAAGCCTTTTGCAGGCGCCGCATTATGTGATATCGATAGATGTGGATATGTCGGCAGCGATAAGCCTGCGGGAGAAATTAAACAGGAACGCTGACAAGAACGGGTATAAAGTATCTTTCAATGATATTTTAATGAAAATAATCTCGTCGTCGGCGCTTGGTTTTCCTTTGGTGAACAGTACGTATTTAGGAAACCAGGTTAAGCTTTTCAAAAACGTGAATATCGGTCTTGCGGTGGCGACGGATGCGGGCATTGTGGTACCGGTCATAAAGGAAGCGAACAGGAAAAGCATTAAGGAAATAGCGCGGCAGAATGCTGCGAATATTGAAAAGGTGCGCTCCGGTCAGCTCCGGGAAGAGGAGATGCGGGATGGAACGATCACGTTATCCAATCTCGGTATGTTCGGCATCAGCCAGTTCACTGCGATTATCAATCAACCGGAAAGCTGCATTCTTGCCGCGGGCGCCATTCAGCGAAAACCGGTGGCCGGCGAAGGGGAAAATGATATTGTTTTAAAACCTGTTATGACGATAACAGGTTCTTTCGATCACCGGATTATAGACGGAGCAATCGGCGCTCCATTCCTGCAAAATATAAAACAATTGCTTGAAGACCCTGTAATGTTACTGTAGGAGCCGGCAATCCTGGTAATAAAATTTATAAATCTTAAATTTAAAACAACGATATGCTTACCCGGGACGAAATTAAAACAGCAAGACAACGGGCAATTGAATATTTCGCTAAAGCAGGGATCGTGCTGACGAAAAAAGAAATGCAGGAAATTGAAATTGCAGATTTTGGCCTGGGCGATTTGTACCGGATGGGGCTGGAAGTGCTGGTATATATTAACACCGAAAGAGTGTGCGCAAAAGAATTGGTGATGTTTCCCGGGCAAACCTGTCCCGAACATGTTCATCCCACACATAATGGGGTGTTGGGAAAAGAAGAAACATTCAGGTGCCGTTGGGGTAAAGTGTATCTATATGTAGATGGAGACGGTGAGGGAAATAAATATCTTGAAGGCATTGAAAAATACGCTGCACAACTTCGGTGCGCAAAAGAAATAATACTGATGCCCGGCACGAATCATTGGTTCAGGGCAGGCGATGAAGGCGCCGTGGTGTCGGAATTTTCCACGCGGAGCACAGACGAACTGGACCGGTTTACGGACCCGGCTATAAATCGTTTTACAATCATTTCGGATTAATTTTAACCGATGGCAATATCACAAACGACAATTGCCTGCGTAGGAATATTATGCGCAGATATCCTTGGCAAAACAATCGATGCCCTGCCTGCCAAAGGCAAGCTGAGCCTTGTTGATGAAATCTCTATGCAGGTGGGCGGTTGCGCAGCTAATGCTGCCATAGGCATGGCCAAATTGGGTTTTCCTCCCGCTATTATTGGAAGAATCGGCCTTGATGGAGCAGGAAATTTTGTCCGGCGCACGCTGCTCGAAGAAAATATTAATATCGAAGGATTGAAAATGGACGAAACCTGTTGCACTTCATCTTCCATGATCATGGTCGATTCATCAGGCGAGCGGACAATAATACATGCATTGGGCGCGAATGCACAATTCTGCTTCGATGATATAAACCTGGAGATTATTAAGCGGGCAAAGATACTTCTTGTCGCAGGCACATTCCTGATGCCTTCTTTTGATGGCAAAGGCACGAGTGACCTGCTGCGGTATGCGAAAGAAAATGACGTTATGTGCTGCATGGACACCGCATGGGATTCCACGGGCGAATGGCTCAATAAAATAGAATCAACACTTGAATATCTCGACTGGTTTATGCCGAGCTATGACGAAGCAATAGAGCTGACCGGCAAAAAAGCGCCGGCGGAGATTGCCGGTTTTCTTTTGGGGAAAGGAGTGAAAAATGTTATAATAAAGCTCGGGCACGAAGGATGTTTCGTAAAAGAGGGAAAAAAGGAAGGATATTTTGTTTCCCCATTCAGCGATGCAGGCGCCGTAGACAGTTCAGGAGCCGGAGATTCTTTCTGTGCCGGATTTATAACGGGCCTTATCCAGGGTTGGAGTATCCATGACTGCGCCGTTTTCGCCAATGCGGTGGGCGCACATTGTGTGAGACAACTGGGTACAACGGCTGGGATCAGACCCATGAAAGAAATACTTGATTTTATCGAACGTCATCCAAAATAACCTGTTTTCACTTTGAAGAAAATTATTTTTTGTTTGCTGCCTTTATTTGCGCGCGCTGCGGATTATCCTGCTTCGCTGTTCGGCATACGCTCCGATGGCAATACCCTTAATACCCGCTCTATCCAATATGCGGTTGATTATATTCACAACAAAGGCGGGGGAAAATTAGTATTTGACGTGGGGCGCTATCTTACCGGCTCTGTTCATCTCAGGTCGAACGTAAGCATCGAGTTAAAAAAAGGAGCGATGCTGATGGGCTCACTCAACCCTTTGGAGTATGATAACCGGCCGGGCATGGCCCTGCTGATGGCCGACTCGCAGGAGAATATTGCTGTCACAGGTGAAGGCGCTATTGATGGACAGGGAGAGCAGGTGGCATTGAATATTATTGCGCTGGTCCGCAACGGAATTATAAACGACCCGTTGAACCACGACCGGCCACATGAAACCATCCGGCCCATGCTGTTCAGTTTCCGCTCCTGTAAAAATATAGTTGTCAAAGGGATCACATTAAGAAATGCCGCTTCCTGGGTGCAGTGTTATGATCGCGTTGAAAATCTTACGATCGATGGAATCACTGTTGACAGCAGGGCATACTGGAATAATGATGGCATTGATATCGTGGACTGTAAAAGCGTGCGCATCACCGGCTGTTACATAAATTCAGCAGATGACGGCATTTGTTTAAAGTCGCAACTGCAGGAAGTTTTTTGCAGCGATATTCTTATCCGTGATAACACGATAAGTTCGAGCGCCAGCGCCATTAAGTTCGGCAGCGCTTCCCAGGGAGGGTTCAGGGATGTGCGTATTATTCATAACACGGTGTTCGACACATATCGCTCCGCGATAGCATTGGAGTGCGTGGATGGTGGCTTTTTGGATTCCATTGCAATAGATTCTTTACAGGCTTTTCATACAGGCAATGCAATTTTTCTTCGTTTGGGTGAAAGGGTGAAAGGAAGAAAGGGTTCATTAAGCAATGTGAGGATCAGCCATGTAACCATCACCATACCGGCCGGCAAGCCTGATGCGGGTTATGATTACGAGGGCCCGGCAGTGGAAGATATGCCGCGCAATGTTTCACCGGTTGTTATTGCAGGCTTACCGGGGCAGTATATAACAAATATTCGTTTTAATGATATTGAAATAAACTATCCGGGTGGTGGCAACCGGTTGTTTGCCAATGCTCCGCTGGATCGCCTGGACAGCATACCGGAAATGCCTGAAAAATACCCCGAATTCTCCATGTTTAAAGAGCTGCCCGCATGGGGCATCTATATCAGGCATGCCAGGGAACTGCAGTTTTCCAATATACGGCTGAGTTGTGAAAAAAAGGATTACCGGATGCCTGTTGTCACCGATGATGTGCACGACGCTCAATTCTCCTCTTTGCATGTACAGCAGCCGGGCGGAAAGAAGAAGATCTATTCCCACAGGTCTTCCGGTATCGATGTCCGGTAAAAGAACGGGAAGGCTCAACGCGGAACCGGCTCTGCCCGCATTAAATTTTAATCCATTGCGGTAAATATGAATATCTTGTGTACACAACCTTATATGCATGCAGGAAGAAGTACCATTATACAAAAAGCTGATCGAGGATCTCAAAAAACTAATCGAAGAAGGAAAATTTAAAAAAGGTGACCTCCTGCCTTCCGAGAACGAATTGTGTAAATCCTATAAGACAACGAGGCCCACTGTTCGACTGGCGCTGACCGGGCTTACCAGTATGGGATATATCACCCGGCATCATGGGAAAGGCAGTATAGTGGCGGAACGCCCCCGCGGGCTGGGCATTCTTTCCGTAAGCGGTGTCACTGCAGGTGTGGGAGATCTCCATCTCAGGACAACGATATTGGAAAAACCGGTAAAAAGGAGCTGGCCCCCGGAGCTGATGAAAGAACTGAGTTATGAGGAACAGACAGCCGGCTGCATTTATTTTGCACGCGTGCGGATCATCGACAACGATCCGGTTTTATATGAGGAAACATTTCTCACTGATATTAACCTGCAACGATTTACTTCCCGCAATCTCGATAACCGCTCATTTTTAAAAATATTAAGCGAGAATTACCAGGCAGAAGTTGTTGGAGGTGAACAAAAGATCTGGGCGATAGCTGCCGATAAAAGAATGGCGCGGCTGCTGAAAGTGCCTGCGGGGCACCCCGTAGTGCATATGAAACGAAAACTGAAAACAAACGTGAAGGATCTGAATATTTATTCCTGGCTGTATTGTAATACGGAAAATTATTACCTGGACGACAGGTTTTAAACGCTAAACGGTTAAAAGACCTCATTTTCGGGTGAGGTCTTTTTTAATAAAAAACAATCTTGTATATACAAGTTAAAAGGTAATTGTTATATTCGTGTTCCTATTACGAAGTTGCAAATACCTGCCGATGACGATTACAGAAATTAGCCGATTAATTGAAGACAGAGTGCATAGCTCCCGGATGCTGGGAAGCAATAAATCACTGGTGCTGCACGGGGGTGGTAATACCTCTGTAAAAGTGAAGGAACGTAACCTGGTGGGTGAAGAAGAAGACATTTTGTATGTGAAGGGCAGCGGCTGGGATCTCGAAACGATCACCGCAGATGGTTTTTCGCCCGTTCGCCTCGATCATTTGAAAAAAATGGCAGGGCTGGAAAGGCTGACCGATTCGGAAATGCTCAATGAGATGGTGACGCACCAGACAAGAGCCACAGCGCCTGCACCCTCTGTTGAAGCCGTTTTGCATGCGATTATTCCGTACAGGTATGTAGACCATACGCACGCAGATGCTGTTGTGGCGATTTCGAATTCTGTTAATGGAGATGAGTTGTTGCGGGAAATATATGGCGATACAGTGATGTATGTGCCATATATTATGCCGGGTTTCGATTTGTCGAGATTGTGCGCCGTTTTATTTGAAAAGGAACCGCTTGCTGGTAAAAAAGGCATTATCCTTCTTCATCATGGTGTGTTTACTTACGGGGATACAGCCGGTGAATCGTACGACAGGATGATAGAATTGGTGGATAAGGCCGAACAATACCTCGCGAAAAGAAGGGCATCGGCAGAACCGGTAAAGATCACGGAGCGAACTTCCGTAACACCTCTCGACCTGTGTATTTTCAGGAAGCAGATTTCAGCGGCGGCCGGTTTTCCCGTGATTATTAAAAGAGCTACCGATAATAAAAGTATGGACTTCTGCAACCGGGAGGATGTTACTATAATCTCGCAGCAGGGTCCCGCAACACCCGATCATGTTATTCGCACAAAACGATTGCCGCTGGTCGGAAGAGATATAGATAAATTTGTGAACGCTTACAAAAATTATTTTGCCCAACATGCACTTACGGCCAGGAACCCGATATCGATGCTTGATCCTGCACCACGTGTTGCACTGGATCCCTGCTTTGGTGTTTGTGCGATAGGGAAAACGGTAAAGGACGCGAATATTATCGCAGATATTTATGAGCATACTATCGACATCATACTTTCAGCCACAAGCCTCGGGGGATATAGCGCTTTACCGGCAAAGGATATTTTTGATGTGGAGTATTGGGAACTGGAACAGGCGAAATTGAAAAAGGGAAATGCGGCGCCACCGTTTACCGGTGAAATCGCACTGGTTACAGGAGCGGCATCCGGCATTGGAAAAGCCTGCGTTTTTTCATTGCTCGCCAGGGGCGCGACGGTAATAGGGGTGGATATCAATCCCTCGGTTAAAGATATTTCTGCAAATGCTGCCTATCATGGCATCGTAACGGATCTTACAAGCGATGATGGAATAAAAATAGCGGCGGATCAGGCCGTTCTTTTATTCGGTGGCCTGGATATGCTTGTATTGAATGCCGGCATGTTCCCGGAAAGCAAAACGGTAGCCGAGCTGGATTATGAAAAATGGCAACGCGTTCTGCAGCTTAACCTCGACGTTAATTTCCGTTTACTGCAAAATGCGTATCCTTATCTTAAAAATGCCCCTAAAGGCGGGAGAGTGGTAATCGTGGGATCAAAAAATGTTGCAGCACCGGGCCCCGGAGCTTCCGCCTATTCGGTTTCCAAAGCTGCATTGAATCAGCTTGCCAGGGTCGCTGCAATGGAATGGGGTAAAGATGGGATAAGAATTAATTCTGTACATCCCAATGCTGTATTCGACACAGGGATCTGGACGGAAGAAATACTCCGCGCCCGCGCTCAGCATTATGGATTGACGGTAGATGAATATAAAAAGAATAATATTCTTAAAACGGAAATAAAAAGCAGTGATGTAGGTGAATTGGTTGCCGAGTTATGTGGCGCCATATTTTCAAAAACAACCGGCGCGCAGGTTCCCATTGATGGGGGCAATGACCGGGTGATCTGATTCTGTAAAACAAAAAATAACGTGTGAAAAAATATAAACTTAACCGGTTGTTTAATGCATCTTCAGGAAGATGCTTTGATGTGGCAATAGACCATGGATTTTTTAATGAGCTTTCTTTTTTAAAAGGGATCGAAAATATTAAGGCATGCATTAAAGTGCTTGTGGCGGCAGGGCCGGACGCCATTCAGTTAACCGTGGGGCAGGCTGGTTATCTTCAATCTGTTCCCGGTCGCTTCAAACCTTCATTGGTGCTGCGCACAGACGTGGCAAATGTGTACGGCGCCACGCTTGTGCGGCCATTATTCAGCGCGGTGATTAAAAATCCGGTGCAGCAGGCCATACGCCTGGATGCAGCCGCAGTGGTGGTCAACCTCTTTAGTATCCCCGGTGAAGCCGATCTCTCCCGGCAGTGCATTGAAAATATTACACTATTGAAAGAGGAATGTGATAAATATGATTTCCCTCTTATGATTGAACCACTTGTATTTAGCCCTGATCAGAAAAAAGGTGGCTATGGAGTGGATGGAAATATTGATAAAATTCTTCCCCTCGTGAGGCAGGCAGTAGAACTGGGCGCTGATATTATCAAGGCCGATCCGACAGAAAATATTCTGGAATATCACAGGGTGATAGAAATGGCGGGCGATATACCTGTACTGGTAAGGGGTGGCGGCAGGGCCGGCGACAAAGAAATCCTGGAGCGGACTTACGAAGTAATACGCCAGGGAGCAGCAGGTATCGTATACGGACGGAATGTGGTGCAGCATCGTAACCCGGCAGCAATTACGAAAGCGCTGATGTCGATCGTTCATGAAAATGCAAAACCTGCTGATGTTTTAGGAGTGCTTGATTGAATTTGAAAATATGAAAAAAGTGAATGTTGGCATTATAGGCGGGGGATTGATGGGGCAGGAAGCGGCTTCTGCTTTCGCCCGATGGTTTGTATTAAAGGAATTTCCGGTGCAACCGGTGTTAAAAGCAGTTTGCGATAGCAATGAAGCGATGCTTGCATGGTATCGTACTATTCCGACCATTACGGCCTTTGAAACAGATTATAAAAAATTACTGGCTGATAAAGAAATCGATGTGGTGTACGTGGCTTTGCCGCATCATCTGCACAGGCAGGTATATCATGATGTTCTTTTGTCGGGTAAGGACCTGCTGGCTGAAAAACCTTTTGGCATTAATGAAGAAGAAGCGTGTTTTATTGCGGAAGCAGCGGCGGATAACGAACGTTTTGTACGGTGCAGTTCCGAATTTCCTTTCATGCCCGCCGCACAGCAACTGATTAAGGATATTCAATCTTCTCTTCCGGGCCGCATAATTGCTATAAAAGCGGGTTTTTTACATTCCAGTGATATGAATCCCCTGAAGCCAATCAACTGGAAGCGTCAGTCTGCGTACTGTGGCGAAATAGGGGTGATGGGCGATCTTGGAATGCATGTGATGCATATTCCCATGCGAATGGGCTGGAAACCTCGTACCGTATATGCGCAATTGCAGAAAATCATAACAAAGCGCCCCGATGGAAAAGGTGCGTGGGCGGAATGCGATACATGGAACAATGCCCTGCTCCACCTGGGTCTGGAAAATGAAGGCGAACAGGTGCCCATGACGGTGGAATTAAAAAGACTGGCGCCCGGAGAAACCAATTCCTGGTACATCGAAGTTTACGGGATGGAGGCTTCGCTTAAATACAGCACGAAAGATGTAAAAGGGTATTGGAAATATTCCAGGGATGGTGAAGCATGGCAAAGGCAGGAGCTGGGAATGGGCAGGATGGCTTTTCCGGTTACCACCGGCGGAATTTTCGAACCGGGTTTTACCGATTGCTTTCAGCAGATGCTGGCGGCTTTTTTTGCTGAGCGGGCCGGTGGGCTCGATGGGAGATTCGGTTGTGTTACACCGTTAGAAGCCTGCGGCAGTCATAAGATTTTTAGCGCAGCACTTGCATCCTGCGCGAATAATTCTGTGGAAACATTAGTCTGGTAATTTTAAATTAGGATAATGAAGCATATAAGCCTTTCTATTATACTGTTGGTGGCGCTACCCCTTGTATCTTACGAACAGCTGATTAATCCGGCCGGCGACCTTGCCGATTATGCAAACCCGCTGACAGGTTCCGATTCAAAGGTTTATTTGTCCAATGGAAATACATATCCGGCAATCGCCCGGCCCTGGGGAATGAACTTCTGGGCGCCGCAAACAAATAAGGCCGGCGACTTCGCTATTTATGATTATAACGCTGACCGCATCAGGGGATTTAAGCAAACCCACCAGGCCAGCAACTGGATCGGCGATTACGGACAGTTTTCTATTATGCCGGGCACCGGTAAAATTAAATTTACCGAAGATGACCGTGCATGCTGGTTCTCACATAAAACGGAGGTGGCAAGACCTTATTATTACAGTGTGTACCTGGGCGATGCAAATACAACAACAGAATTTACAACCACAGACAGGGCCGCTTATTTCAGGTTTACTTTTCCGCAAACCGATAGTGCCTATATAGTTGTAGACGCCCTCGATGAGGGATCGTATGTGCACCTTATACCGGAAAAAAATATGCTGGTGGGCTATTCAACAAAAAACAAGGGCAGCGTTCCGGATAATTTCAAAAATTATTTTATTATCACTTTCTCGAAACCATTCACATCCACTTATCTTTTTAAGGATTCCACTCTTGTAAATGAAAAAGAGCTTAAAGCAGATCATGCAGGCGCGGTGGTTTGCTTTAAAACAAACCGGCTTGAAACGATAGAGGCAAAAGTTGCCTCATCGTTTATCAGTTGGGAGCAGGCAGAAATAAATTTAAATGAATTGGGCAATGACAGTTTTGATGCGGTGAAGAAAAGATCGAAAGAGATCTGGAATAAAGAGCTCAGCCGTATCAAGATTGAAGGTGCAACGATCGATCAGGCACGGACATTTTACACCAACCTGTACCGGACGATGCTGTTTCCGAGAAAGTTTTATGAAATAAATGCCGATAAGCAAATAGTTCATTACAGTCCCTTTAATGGTAAGGTTTTGCCAGGATACCTGTATACGGATAACGGCTACTTCGATACTTTCAGGGCACTGTTTCCCCTGTTCAGCATTCTTTATCCCGACCTGTATTCGCAGATATTGCAGGGCATGGTGAATGCATATAATGAAAGCGGCTGGCTCCCCGAATGGACCAGCCCCGGTCATCACCGGTACGTGACATTCGGCTCTTATTCTGCTGCGCTCATTGCCGATGCCTACCTGAAGGGAATAAGAGGTTATGATATTGATAAACTGTATGAGGCCATATTAAAAAACACTACCAGCGAGCCGCCTGCAACCATTTCTTCTGTGGGAAGACTGGGCGTTCCTTATTACAACAGCCTCGGATATGTGCCATACGATGTTCATATTAAAGAGAATGTTGCCAGGACAATAGAATATGCTTACCTGGATTTTACTATTTATCAATTGGCAAAAGCATTGAAACGGCCCGCTGAAGAAACAGAACTTTTTTCCAGGCGTTCCTTTAACTATAAAAATCATTTTGATCCTTCCACAGGATTGATGCGCGGAAAAAATAAAGACGGCAGTTTTCAATCGCCTTTTGATCCGTTCAAATGGGGAGATGCGTTTACCGAGGGCAACAGCTGGCATTATACCTGGGCCCCGGTTAACGATATAAAAGGTTTGATCGCTCTTATGGGTGGGCGTAAAAATTTTATAACTAAACTGGATTCCGTATTTACCCTCCCTCCTGTATTTAATTCAAGCTGGTATGGCTCTGTTATTCATGAGATACGCGAGATGCAGATTGTGAATATGGGCCAGTATGTTCATGGCAATCAGCCTATGCAGCATGTTGCTTATTTGTATAATTATGCTGGCGAGCCCTGGAAGTCGCAGTACTGGGTGCGTGAAATTATGGACCGGTTATATAACGATTCGCCTTCGGGGTATTGTGGTGATGAAGATACGGGGCAAACGTCTGCCTGGTATGTTTTTTCGTCACTGGGCTTTTACCCGGTGGCGCCTGGCACTAACCAGTATGTAATAGGATCTCCCCTTTTCAAAAAAGCTACTATTACGCTTCCGGGAAATAAAAAACTGGTAATAAACGGCTTTAATAACTCAAAAGCCAATCGGTACATTGGAAAGCTTATCTATAACGGTAAAGTATATTCTAAAAACTGGTTATCGCATGAATCTTTAATGAAAGGGGGTCAACTGGACTTTTTCATGCAGGCTGTTCCTGAGAAAACAAGGGGAACACTTGAATCGGACGCGCCTTTATCACATTCATCCAAATAAATAAAAGAACGCATGCAAAAAAAGATCGGTATATACCTGGTAATGATAAGCGTCATAGCCTCTTTGGGTGGACTTTTATTTGGATTTGATATCGCTGTCATATCGGGCGTCCTGCCTATTGTACAGAAACAGTTTTCGTTGTCGCCTGCCCAGGAGGGCTGGTTTGTTTCTTCTGCTTTGGCGGGATGTATACTGGGAGTGGCTTTTTCCGGCGAATTAAGTGACCGCTTCGGAAGAAAGAAGATGCTTGTCGCTTCGGCGGTTTTATTTTTTATTTCTGCTCTGGGCTGTACTTTTTTGCAGGATATTTCTCATATCATTATTGCACGAATTGTTGGGGGAGTGGGTATTGGTATCGCGTCTATTATCGTACCCCTTTATATATCTGAAATAGCGCCTGCATCCATTCGCGGACGGCTGGTTACCTGTTATCAGCTTGCGATTACTATCGGTATTCTCCTGGCTTATCTTACCAATGCGGGCTTATTGCATTTTTCAATTTCCCGGCAGGGCAGCGTGCACGGTGGTATATTCGGCTGGCTGTATATAGAGCAGGTATGGCGGGGCATGTTTAGTATGTTCACTATTCCCTCTTTATTATTTCTTATCGGGTTAATCTTCGTTCCGGAGAGCCCGCGATGGCTTATTTTAAAAGGGGATAATATGCACGCAGCCGGTATTTTAAACAAAATATCGGGCGATTTTTCATCTGCACAGTCGGAGACGGAATTAATAAGAAAAAGCCTGGAAAATAAAAAAAGCGGTTATAAAGAATTATTGGCGCCCGGAATGAAGAAACCCCTGCTGCTCGGTTTGTTATTGCCTTTATTCTCGCAGCTGAGCGGGATAAATGCTATTATTTATTATGGCCCGACCATTCTGCAGCAGGCCGGTATCCCAATCAGTGAATCGCTGACCAGTCAGATACTTTTTGGAACAGGGATCGTGCTATTTACTTTTATAGCCATCTGGAAAGTCGATAACCTGGGGCGCAGGAAGCTTTATTTATGGGGCAGCGCCGGAGCGACCATTTCTCTTTTTTTAACCGGCTTATGTTTTTATAGCGGCAACACGTCCGGCTTCTGGTTGTTTATATGTGTGTTGCTCTTCCTGGCCAGTTTTTCTTTTTCGCTGGGCCCCCTGAAGTTTGTGATTGCTGCCGAAATTTTTCCTAACCAGATCCGGGGAAGGGCAATGGCGTTAAGTATAATGGTGATGTGGATCTCGGACACTGTGATCGGACAGATTACGCCGATGGCTTTACACAGTTGGGGCACTGCCGCCACTTTCTGGATGTTTGCGGGCTTTTGCCTTATCGGTTTTTTCACCGTTGCATACTTATTGCCGGAAACAAAGGGCCGGTCGCTGGAACAGATTGAAGAGTTCTGGAAAATGGCGCATTAAAATAATTGATTAGTTTGCAAGGCAAACTATGACCCCAATTGCCACGGAGCAGTCTTCATAACGAAAAAGAATTGCTGTCACGTATAGCCGAAAGCGACCGGAAGGCATTCACCGAGTTATATTCGACACATTACCCGCTTCTTTTTAAATACCTGTTGTTTGTAACCCGGTCCAAAGATCATGCGAACGAATTGATCCAGGATATCTTTACGAAAGTGTGGGTGAAGAGATCGGCGCTGATGGGGGTGCAATCTTTTGAGAATTATCTTTTTACGATGGCAAAAAACAGGCTCTTCGATCTCCGGAAGCAGGCAGGCCATCGTAAACAGGCGCTCAGTGCAATGCGTAACCGCGAAGAAAAAACCGCTTCGGTTTTTGATGAGATCTTATTCAAGGAATACACGAAACTCGCCTTGCAGGCTTTTAATAAATTGCGCGGCCGGCGCAGGGAGATATTCTTTTTAAATGCCCATCATGAGCTGACCGCGCGTGAAATCGCCGGACGGCTGGGGCTGCCTCTCACCGCCGTCAAAAAGCACCTGTTCGAAGCCAAACATTTTGTCAGGAATTTTCTCATGGAACACGGAGATATAACGTCCCTTTTTATTTGCTGGATCACATTTTTCTAGAAAAATTCTGCTGCCCCGGTATCTTTTGAATCTGTCAATCGTCTTTACCTTATGGGTATGGAAAACGCGCGCATTATAATTTTATTGAACCGGCATTTGCACGGAACAATTACCGGTGAGGAACAGCAGGAATTGACCGAATGGTTTAAAAATGTCACCCCGGGTGAGTTTAAGCAGGTGATTGAAAGCGAGGGCATGTTCCCTGCCGAATATGTAAAAGATTTATCGTTGCCCGGCCCGTTACAATTCCGGTTGGAAACTGAAATCGACAAACTGACCGCGCAGGAGGAGCATGAAGATGAGCCGAAGCAAAGCAGAATGTATTTCCTGCACAGGCCCTGGCTGCGCTATGCCGCTGCGGTGGTCTTAATACTCACAGGTATTGCGGTTTACTATATTTTTTCCGGTCCCTCTTCATTCAGGACCGGGGTGGTGCGGCATGCGCCATCTCCGGTTCACATGGATATAACAGCGGGTTATGACAGGGCCGTGCTCACGCTTGCCGATGGGCGGAAAGTGGAGCTGGACAGTGCGGTTCCGGCAACTATTAAGGACGGAGCGCTGTCAATAGAAAATAATAACGGCGAATTGATATACGGGAACGAAAGTGTGGCCGCAATAAACAGTATGACCACCCCAAAAGGAGGGCAGTATAAGTTAATGCTGGCAGACGGTACGAAAGTATGGTTGAACGCTGCTTCATCGATAAGTTTTCCCACCGCTTTCACCGGTCCGGAGCGCAGGGTGGTAATAACCGGAGAAGTGTATTTCGAAGTCGCTAAAAATCCGGCGATGCCATTTATGGTTTCCGTTGTTTCCCCGGCAGATGCCGCGGATAGCATGGAGGTGAGAGTGCTGGGCACTCATTTTAATATCAATGCCTATGCTGATGAAGGGGTGGTAAGGACAACGGTGACGGAGGGGCTGGTGATGGCCAGCAAATCGAAGAGTGAAATGAAAATAGCGCATGGTGAGCAGGCAAGTGTGCCCGGCTATAGCACTGTTTTCGAAAAGAGTCATCCCGATATGGAAGAAGTGCTGGCATGGAAAAATGGAAAGTTCAAATTTTCGAATACCGGTGTTGCTTCCCTTATGCGGCAGATTGCCCGATGGTATGATGTGGATATACAGTACGAAGATGATCTGTCATCCATTCATTTCTCCGGCGAGATAAGCCGCAAAGACAACGTGGAAAAGCTGCTCGAGATTTTAGAAAGTGATGGCCGGGTGAAGTTTGCCATACAGGGAAGAAAGATTACAGTGAGGGCCAATCGCATTAATTAATATTTCAAATTGTTCTATCACCTAAAAAATCATCTATGTAAGAGAAACTGCCATATGATAATTAATTAACCGGTTAAAAACAAAAAGGAATCCTGCGGTTTCAGGATTCCCTGTCGTTTCGACCCCTGCTGTTGCTTCGTCTAAAAAACAATTTCAGTAATCAAAACTTAACAAAAGTATGAATCAAACTGCTTATGGCAATGCTTTTTATATAAAAAGGCATTTATGGGCGCAAACATTGCTTTGTATGAAATTAACTGCTTTGTTGCTATTTGTTGCCTGTTTACATGTGAGTGCCAAAACTCATTCTCAAAAAGTCACTCTTTCCGGTAAGAACCTTTCATTGGAACAGATATTGGAAATGGTGAAAAAGCAAACCGGCTACGATGCCGTATATAATCCCGATCTGCTTAAAACAGCAAAACGCATTTCCATCCATATAAAAGATACCAACCTGCAGGATGCCTTGCAATATTGTTTCGAAGATCAGTTGGTTGACTTTCAGATCAGGTATAATACGATCGTGGTTGTCAGTAAGGCGAAAGAAAAACCATCAGTCCTTTTTACTCAAAGTCCCGGGCTGTATATACTGCCGGTGGAAATCAGCGGCAGGGTGTTTTCGGAAACCGGCGAACCGTTGCAGGGCGTCAGCATTTCAATTAAGGGAACAACAAAAGGAACTACTACCGGCAATGATGGAAGCTTCGTTATAGCCGCTGACCCCGGCGATGTGCTGATCATTTCATTCGTCGGTTATATACCGCAGGAAATAACAGTGGCGCAAAATAAAACGCTCTCTGTAAAATTAAAACAGGCCGTGACCGAAATAGAACAGGCGGTGGTGATAGGATACGGAACACAAAGCCAGGGAAAAGTGACGGGCGCCATTTCTTCCCTGACGAACAAAGATATCAATGCAGTTGCTGTTACCGGCCTGGACCAGGCCATGCAGGGACGCCTGGCGGGAATCCATGTCACACAAAACTCGGGCGACCCGGGTGGAAGCATCTCTGTTAAGATCCGGGGAGTGGGATCTATCAATTCCTCTACCGAGCCCCTGTACGTCGTGGATGGAATACCGTTAGCAGGCGGGCTGAATGCCATTAACCCGAATGATATAGATAGAATCGATGTACTGAAAGATGCTGCATCGGCTGCAATTTATGGTTCACGCGGAACCAACGGGGTAGTTTTGGTGACCACGAAAAAAGGAAAGGCAGGAAAAGTGAAAATAAATGTGGATGCATATGCAGGCACACAGAATGCCGCAAAAAAAATAAGCCTTTTAAACGGCCCGCAGTTTGCAAAGCTGGCCAATGAAAATCTAAGCAATGCCAATTATGCCACCAATCCTGCCTGGAATAATCCCGAAAGTCAACCCACATACGACTGGCAGGATGCTATTTTTCAAACCTCACCCATTCAAAACTATAATGTTTCGATAAGCGGCGGCGGCGACAGATCCCGTACTTTCTTTTCCCTGGGATATTTTCAGCAGGGAGGAATTATCATTGGCTCTAATTATGACCGCTATACAGCCAGGTTAAACACTGAATACAATGTGTCCAGGAGATTTACCGTGGGAGCTACCGTAAGCCTGGCTTACGAGGAAAAACAATCGATAACCACCGATCACAGCTTTGGGGGCATATTGACCAACGTGGCGGAACTGCAGCCCACGTCTCCCATTTACACCGATCAGACGGGAAACATCAATAACAATTTTTTCGGATGGAACGGGTATAATTTCACTTCGAGAACAGCCACTCCCAATTTCTATGTGAGCAATATTAATAATGAAGTGTATATCTACAAAGAAGGCTATATTAAAATGCCTTCCAACAGTTTCCAGGTATTGGCCGCAGCATACGGTGAGGTGGAACTTTTAAAGGGATTGAAATTCCGTTCTACCATGAACGTATCAGCAGGCAATTCTTTCAATCAGCGTATCCAGAAAAAATCTCCCGCCGAAATCTCCAACGTGGGTCAATATTTAAGCGTATCAACTTACAATGAAGGGTGGAACACATTCCGGCAATGGAACTGGATCAATACGCTCTCCTATTTGAAAGAATTCGGCAATCATACAGTGGAGCTGACAGGAGGAACAGATGCGCTTAAAAACACTTCGCGATATGTTTACGTGCTGGGCACCAATAATGAAGACGGACAGAACAGTATTGATGCCACTGATAATATTGCCAGGAGAACGGCTGCCGGTTCGCCTTCGGACTTCTCACTGGTTTCTTACTTCGGAAGGATAACTTACGATTACGACAAGAAATATTTGTTCACTGCCAATTTCCGCAGGGACGGTTCATCCAAATTCGGACCCAATAAAAAATACGGCAGCTTTCCCTCCGCTTCTGTCGGATGGCGCGTTTCAAGAGAGAATTTCATGAGCTCCGTTCACTTTATCAATGATCTGAAACTCAGGGCGAGCTATGGTATAGTGGGAAATCAGAATATTCCCAATTTCAAATATTTATCCACTTATTCCAATGCGGGTGGCAGGTACCAGTATGTTATAGGTGCGGATCAGACACCGGTGCCTGCAATGTTTGCAGATAATATCGGGGATCCTGATATCCATTGGGAGAAATCCGAGCAAACCGATTTTGGTCTTGACGCTGCTTTGCTTGGCGGAAAACTGACTTTCACCGCCGATTATTACCTGAAAAAAATAAGTGACCTGCTGGGTTTTTATCCTCTTCCCAATTATACAGGCGTATATGGAAACAGTGTGCTTATCAACAGCTTCTCTATGCAGAACAGCGGGCTCGAATTGCAGTTGGGATATCATAACCGCGCCGGAGAAATAGCTTATTCGGTGAATGCTAATTTTTCAACTTTAAATAATAAGGTCACCAAACTCACCGAAAGTGAGAAGAGCTATATTTCACAGTCTATTTCTGTTGGCCGCGCCGATGATAATGCCCAGACCCGCTCCCAGGCCGGTGAAAGAATCGCTAATTTCTGGGGATATGTCACCGATGGTATTTTCCAGAATGAAAAAGAAATAAATGCCGGAGGTATGGGAGGTGTTTCTCCCGGCGACCGGCGCTATAAAGATCTCACTGGCGACAGCATCGTAAATGCCGATGATAAAGCAATATTGGGCAATGGCCTGCCCAGGTACACGTTCGGGGTCAATGTAAGCATGAGTTATAAAAATTTCGACCTGTCTGTTTTCCTGAATGGCCAGGCCGGAGTGCAGATCGCCAACATGACAAAATCTTATTTATATAATATGCGTTTCTTTGGCGGCACCGGCATCGTCAACGGATCAACCGATCTGCTGAACAGTTGGCACGGAGAGGGCACCAGCAATGTTATGCCCCGCAATTCGTACGACGCACCGGGCTCGAACCGTTATTTTTCTTCTTATTACATAGAGAATGGCGCATTCCTGAGAATAAGAAATATCCAGCTTGGATACACTTTGCCTGCCAGGTGGTTCAGCAAAATCGGGATGAGCCAGGGAAGGATATATGTATCTGCCCAAAACCTGCACACCTTTACAAAATACTCAGGCTACGATCCCGAAGTGGGCAGTTCAAACGTAAACCTAAACACCAATCAAAGTCCCTTAACGTCAGGAGTTGATTACGGCCGCTACCCGGTGTCAAGGATTTTTATGGCAGGTATCAATTTCCAGTTTTAACAGTTAAATATTCGGGTTATGAAAAAAATAATTATAATGATGATGTCGGGAGTTGTTTTCTTTTCCTGTAAGAAAGAATTTCTGCAATCTTCGTCTCAGAATGGATCCGTGACGGATCAGACCGCTTTTAAAGATAAGGCCAGTTTCGATGCATATATTTTTGGGGCTTACACTGAAATGCAGGGCGCCAATCAAAATTCAGGAGCTTTGCAATGGCTCCTGCTGCCGGGGTTTATTTCACAGGATATTTTACCGGGCAATGAAAGGGGCGTTATTCTTTCTTCTTACCTGACAGCGGGCTCCGCGGATATATTAAGCTACTGGTCTGTTTTTTATAAACTGGCCACGAGGGCTAATCTGGTGCTGGATAAATTGGCAATCGCTCCCCCTGCTGTTGCTGATGCCGATAAAACGGTTATTGAAGGTGAAGCCAAATTTATAAGAGGATTTGCTTACTTCAATTTAGCGAGGGCCTTCGGTAATATCCCGCTCATTTTAAAAAGCTATGAAGATGCGCAGAAAAGCGCTGATTGCACGGATGAAAATGCTGTTTGGGACCAGGTGATCCAGGATTTAAGTGATGCTGCTGCAAAACTTCCGAAGCGTTCCGATTGGGGCGTGGCCAATCTGGGAAGAGCAACCAAAGGCTCCGCACTGGCTTATCTGGCCAATGCTTATTTATATAAAAAAGACTGGCCGAATGCTGTGCAGGCATCCAAAGATTTAATTGCGCTGAATGAATACAGGCTGCTGGACGATGTCAGGGACTTTTTTACATTAAAGGTGGAAAACACCGATGAATCTATTTTCGAAATTCAATACAGGGATATCGATAATTCCACTTTCGATTGGGGAGGCGTAAATCCTAATAACGGAAATTATGCAACTGAATGGACAGCGCCGCGCGGAATAGGTGAACAGTATGCAGGCTTCGGCGGCTGGAGCGAAGCTGTCATGAATAAAAAATTAGCCGATTCTTATGCGCCTGATGACGACAGGCGGCGTAAACTGGTGGTGGCCGTTGGCGAAACCTATATGGGCGAAACCATGTCTTCTCCTGTAACCATACCCGCCTCCGTTATAGATCATTCTGCGTTCACTACAAAATACTGGCTGGGCCCCACACCATATTTTGGCAACGGCACCAACCTGCCCCAGATGCGGTATGCTGAATTTCTGCTTAATTACGCAGAGGCACTGTTTAAATCCGGTAAACAGGAAGAGGCTTATGACCAGCTTAATTTGGTGAGAGAGAGAGCGAAAGTGACTCCAAGAGCCGTGTCCGCATCGGAAGATGTTTTTATGACGGACCTGATGCAGGAGCGACGCTGGGAATTAAATTTCGAACCTAATCTCTGGTTTCATTACACGCGTACAGAACGGGCGGCAAAATTTTTACTGGACGAGTACGGCATCACATTCAATTCTTCCTGGAGCAAATTTCCCATTCCTCAATCTGAAAGAGACCTGAACCCTAAACTTTGCCAGAACAACGGTTATTAAACGCACAATGATGAAAGGATACTTTCGTGTATTCGGCTTAATCACCGGTTTTTTCCTGGCAGGCTTTGGCTGTACGGAGAGTTCAAATGATCCGAAGAAGGATGCAGCACTGAAAGAAAAACAGGAATTGATGGCAGGAGAGCCTGGTTTCACATTTCCTCATACAGTGAACCAGGCCCCTGCAATAATTCCCCTGTCGCCGGAAGAAAGTTTAAAATCTTTTCGCCTGCCTCAAGGGTATCACCTGGAACTGGTGGCCAGCGAACCGATGATATCGGAACCGGTGGCCATCACCTGGGATGGCAATGGCCGCATGTACGTGGCGCAGATGGAAACGTTTATGCAGACCATCGATGCAAAGGGAGAGAACGAACCAATGAGCCGCATCATGTTGCTGGAAGACACCGATAATGATGGGCAAATGGATAAAAGCTCAGTGTTCATCGATAAGCTCGTAACGCCCCGCATGCTTCTTTGCGTTGGAAACGAATTGCTGGTCAATGAAACCAATACCTTCAATATTTATGCTTATAAAGACAGCGATGGAGATGGAAAAGCAGATCAGAAAAGAGCAGTGTTTCAAACGGATAAAAAATCATATGGCAATGTGGAACACCAGCGCAGCGGCCTCGATTGGAATCTCGACAACCGGATATATGTGACAACCGACCCGGTAAGATACCGCTACAGGAACGGACAACTGCAGGCCGATTCGCTGCCTTACGGAAATAATGGTCAATGGGGTTTAACCCACGACAATTATGGGCGCTTGTTTTACAGCAGGGCCGCTTCGGGTATTGCCGCCTGCGGGTTCCAGATCAATCCCGCGTATGGTCAACTTGATCTCCCTGATAAAGAAGAGGATTCTCTGTTTGCTGTTACCTGGCCCATTATCAAAACGCCCGATATCAACAGCGGCCCTGCAAATTTACGAAGTGACAGTACGCTTGCGACTTTCACCGCTGTTTGCGGCCAGTCTGTTTTTCGCGGCGACCGGCTTCCTGCAAGCATGGTGGGTGATTACCTTGTTGCAGAACCTGCCGGAAGATTTATCCGCAGAGCGCGCATAACGCAGAAAGAAGGAACCGTCCGGCTGAAAAACCTGTACGATCATGATGAATTTATAACGTCGACAGATATGAATTTCCGCCCGGTGAACACTTACACGGGCCCCGACGGATGTGTTTACATCGTAGATATGTATCGCGGCATCATCCAGGAATCTGCCTGGGTGCAGCCCGGCAGTTTTCTTTATGACCAGATCATGAGCAAGGGATTGAACAGGAACAGTAAGAACGGACGGATCTACCGCCTCGTTCATGATGGTTTCACACGTGGCCCGCAACCCGGAATGCTGAAGGAGACAACCGCAAAGCTGGTGTCTTATTTACATCATCCTAACGGTTGGTGGCGCGACAATGCCCAAAAAGAAATCATTGTCCGTAACGACAGATCTGCAATACCGGCATTGAAGAAAATGGCTTTGGGAGAAAAAACTATCCATACGGAGAAAAACAATGTATTGGGAAGGATACATGCGCTGTGGACACTGGAAGGACTGGATGCTGTTGATAAAGATGTTTTGTTTAAAGCGATAGAAGACAATGATGCGCAGGTGAGAAAGGCGGGAATCCGGATGAGCGAGCCTTATCTTGTAAAAAATGACAGCCAGGTAATTCAAAAACTGGAAAGTATAAAAGATGATAAAAACCCCGAAGTACTTGGTCAGCTGGTGTTATCGCTTAATTATAGTAATACAGGGAGGGCCCGGGGCATTATCCATGACATTCTTTCAAAAAATATGGGCAACGAATTATTGTCAGGCATCCAGGCCACGATGAAAAAAAATGAAGAGATAAAAACATACGGAGCCAGGCTGGTCAATTTAAAGGAACCCGACAGAAAGCGCGTGTTGAACGGGGCGGTTATTTTTCAATCCTTCTGTGCGGCATGCCATGGTGTTGAAGGCAGGGGTTTGCCTACTAAAGTTGCTCCGCCGTTAATTGGAAAATTTAAATTGCTCGAACAGAAGGAGGGGGTGATTAAAATTCTTCTTCATGGATTGAAAGGTCCCGTAGATGGAGCGGTTTATGCGGACCAGATGCCCGCTATGGGTGCAAATAACGATGAATGGATCGCCTCTGTGTTGAATTATTTACGTTATGACCTGTGCATGAAAAGTTTTCCGAACATGAGTGAAGGATATATAGATCATTTTGTTTTGGTGCAACCCGAACAGGTCGGGAAAGTGAGAAAGAGATTTGCAGGCCGGGATAGGCCCTGGACCTGGGAAGAAATTAAATTTGAGCACTGATCCAAATATTGCGAATTGATTCGCAATATTTGGCTTATATTTGCGATTGTAATCGCAAATATTATGATTCAGCGGGAAATTCGATCATCAATGGAAGGCCGCCTGGCAGATGCTAAAGCGATTATTCTGCTTGGGGCAAGGCAGGTTGGAAAAAGTACCCTGCTCCGGCAACTATCTGAAAAATTTCAACCCCCTGTGTTGTGGCTGAATGGAGATGATACAGATGTACGCACAATGTTCGATGAACCCAATAGTACTAAGATGAGAGGTATTATTGCGAACGCAAAAACGCTGGTAATTGATGAGGCACAAAGGATAAAAAATATTGGGTTGTGCGTTAAATTAATTGTTGATAATATCAAAAACGTGAAAGTCATTGCCACTGGTTCATCGGCATTCGAGCTGGCCAACAGTATTAATGAGCCCCTCACAGGTAGAAAATGGGAATATCATCTTTATCCATTCTCATATAGCGAAATGATCAGCAGTCATGGTAAACTGGAAGAAAGAAGATTACTGGATAAACGGCTGATTATGGGATATTATCCGGAAGTAGTATTAAATCCCGGAGAGGAGGAAGAGCGATTAAAAGAAATCGTCAGCAGCTATTTATATAAGGATATCCTGACCTGGGAACGTATACAAAAACCAGACAAAATGGAGCGGCTGTTGCAGGCGCTTGCTTTTCAGGTAGGAAGTGAAGTTTCTTATCATGAACTTGGATTAACGACAGGTTTAGACAATCAGACCACGGAAAAATATATTGACTTGCTGGAAAAAGCATTTATTATTTTCAGAGTGGGTTCACTTAGCAGAAATCTCAGAACTGAATTAAAGAAAAGCAGGAAAATATATTTCTATGATAACGGATTGCGGAATGCGGTGATCAACCAATTTAATCCCGCTGCCCTGCGCCAGGATATCGGTGCGCTCTGGGAAAATTTCCTGATGAGCGAGAGAATTAAATTGCTTGCTTATCGGCGCATTAATGTAAACCAATATTTCTGGCGTACACATGCCCAGCAGGAAATCGATTATATCGAAGAGCGCAATGACCAGATTCATGCGTATGAATTCAAATGGAACCCGAAGGCGAAAGCAAAAATCCCTTCCTCGTTTTTGCAGGCTTACCCAGGTGCAAAATCAGCTACCATTACACCGGAAAATATAGATGAATTCCTGACGGAATATCCTTAACCTGCTTCGCAAATACCCCGTTGTTTTTAAATCGGGTAGGCCGTGACGCTTTTTGTTTCGGACAAAACAAAAAAGCTCTGCACGGTGGTGATATTGGCCAGCGTGGCCAGCTTGTTGCGATAAAAATCATGATAGGCTTCCATATCGCTGGTGGCGATACGTAACAAAAAATCGAAAGTGCCGGTCATCTGGAAACATTCCATCACCTCCGGAAATTTACTCACTTCCTTTTCAAATGTGGCCAGTGTTTTTGCTGTGTGATCGTGCAGCAGCACATGAGAGAATGCGAGCAGCCCTTTGTTGATCCTGTTGCGGTCGAGCACGGCCACTATATTCCTGATATATCCCCCTTCTTTCAGGCGCCTGATACGCTCGTGCACGGTGGCCACCGATTTATTCAGTTTAGATGCAATTTCCTTATTGGTCAGCGTCGCATCTTTTTGCAATAATCGCAGCAGATGCAGGTCGAAAATATCCAGTTCATCGTGTTTCATAAATGAAAAAAAGAATAATGTACGATTCAAAACAGCTCCAAAACCGTATAAAATATTAGTAAATATAATATTTTCCGGAAAATTTATGGAAAAATTGATTAAGTATTGGAAAAAGTGTCACTCATTTGCATTTTTACATAAATATTTCCCGGATGAGCACACGCAACGAAAAAGATATCTGGAAGAGGTTTGAGCACCTCTGGCGGCTGGTGGGCAACACCCCCATGCTGGAGCTGGAATACGAGTATGCCGGCAAAACCAGTCACATATTTGTAAAATGCGAACACTATAACCTCACGGGCAGCATCAAGGACCGTATGGCCCTCTATATTCTTCAGAAGGCATACCAGCAGGGAAATATTCTCCCGGATGATATGATTGTCGAAGCGACAAGCGGAAACACCGGCATTGCATTCGCTGCAATTGGAAACGCCCTGGGACACCGGGTAAAGATTATCATGCCCGACTGGCTGTCGCGCGAGCGCATCGATATTATTAAAAGCCTGGGCGCCGAAATCCAATTAGTTTCCAAAGCACAGAACGGGTTTTTAGGAAGCATCCGCATCAGCGAAGAATTGTATGCGCAGGGCGGAGTTTTCCTGCCGCGCCAGTTCGATAATAAAAATAATGCAGATGCCCACGGTCATACTACCGGCCCGGAGATATGGGAGCAGCTTGCAAAAAATGGATTAACGCCCGATGCTTTTGTGGCAGGAGTAGGTACCGGCGGAACGGTAATGGGCGTAGGAAAATACCTGAAACAGATGAACGCCGGTATCCGCATTTATCCTCTTGAGCCGGCAGAATCTCCCACACTCAGCACAGGGCATAAAGTGGGGTCGCACCGCATACAGGGAATATCGGATGAATTTATCCCGGCGATCGTTAAACTCGATGAACTGGATACCGTAGTGCAGGCCAGCGACGGAGACGCCATATTAATGGCGCAAAAACTGGCGAAACAATTGGGCCTTGCGGTGGGAATCTCTTCAGGAGCGAATGTAATTGGTGCAATAAAGATTAAAGAAAAACTGGGCGATGATGCAGTGGTGGTGACTATACTGCCGACAGCAACAAGAAATATCTCAGTACCGATCTTGTAAAAGATGAGCCGGTAAAGGATCATTATTATTCACCGGCCGTTCAGTTCAGATCGTATAATCCTATCGGAAGACTGCCCGATAATTTCCTTAGCGAACAATTAATTTATTCTACACTTTAGATTATGAAATTCTTAACCAGCCTGCTTGCATCTTTTCTTCTCTTCGTTTGTTCAACGGTCTCTGCACAGGACAGCACTGCCTTTAGCTGGTCTGTAACCAGCAAAAAGATAGCCGGTAACAGCTATGAATTGACATTCAGCACGCCCGGCAACGCCCAATGGCAACTATATGGCGCCAATGAAGTGATCAGCGAGGTTCCCAGCGTTGAGCTCGAATTTGATTCTTCAGTAAAGTATAAACAGCCGTTCGTGGAATCGGACGGCGCGAAAACAATTGCCAGTGCATTGTTCGATAATGCAAAGTTTAAGGTGTATGAGGGCCCGATGAGTTTTAAAGTGCAGATAGATATCGATGGAAAGGTGCCCGCCAGGCTGCTGGGGAAATTAAAATATACTTACGGAAAAGGAGAAGAGTTTTATACAGGGAATGTATTCTCTTTTGAAACACCGCTGGAAGGTGGCGTGGCCTCCAGCGTAAAGATTAAAGTTGAAAGTTTTGATATCCATCATCCCGTAAATAACTGCGGTGATGAAAACGCTGCAGGTAAAAGCCTGACAGGAATATTTTTATTAGGTTTTCTCGGGGGGCTTATCGCTTTATTTACGCCCTGTGTATTTCCTCTGATCCCGCTTACCGTTTCGTTTTTTACGAAACAATCCCAGGACAAAAAGAAAGGAGTATTTAATGCCGTGATGTATGGATTTTTTATTTTCCTTATTTACGTGGTATTAAGTATTCCTTTCCACCTGGTTAGTGGCGTTAACCCGGAAATACTGAATAATATTTCCACGAACGTGTGGCTGAATATTGTCTTCTTCGCGATCTTCGTCTTTTTTGCTCTTTCCTTTTTTGGATTTTACGAAATCGGGTTACCATCCGGGCTGGCAAATAAAATAGATTCGAAATCCGGCATGGGATCGCTGGGCGGCATATTTTTCATGGCCATTACGCTGGCAATTGTTTCCTTTTCCTGTACGGGACCGATACTGGGCTCACTGCTGGCGGGAACTGCGGCCGAAGGTGCATGGCCTTTGACAGCCGGTCTTGCAGGATTTGGGCTGGCACTTGCATTGCCGTTTGCATTGTTTGCAATGTTCCCGGGATGGCTGCAGTCGTTGCCGAAATCAGGTGGCTGGCTCACTTCCGTTAAGGTGGTGCTCGGTTTTCTCGAACTGGCAATGGCGATTAAATTTTTGTCCAACGCCGATCTCGTCAAGCAATGGGGTTTTATCAAAAGAGAAATATTCATCGGCGCGTGGGTAATTGTGGGAATATTGATTGTATTGTATCTGATGGGAAAGATCAGGTTCCCGCACGACAGCCCTGTGAAAAAGATCAGGGGTACAAGGCTGGCATTTATCATTGTTTTTGCGGCAGCAACTATTTATTTAATCCCCGGCTTAACGAATTCGAAATATGCCAATCTCGGATTGATATCCGGTTTCCCGCCGCCATTATGCTACAGCATATATTCAAATCCCGTTAATTGTGAAAAGGGTATCGAACCGTTAAGGGATTATGACGAAGCGCTGGCCCTGGCGCGGAAGGAAAATAAACCCCTGCTGATCGATTTTACGGGCTGGGCCTGTGTCAACTGCCGCCGTATGGAAGAAAATGTGTGGACCGATGAGAAAGTGTCGCAGTTGATCAGGGATAAATATGTGATCGTTTCGCTGTATGTGGATGAAAGGAAGGTTATGCCTGCTGCGGATCAGATTATGTTTAAAACAAAGAATGGTGCGGACAAGAAAATTGTTACCATAGGAGATAAATGGGCAACGTTCCAGTCTGAAAATTTTGATGCGGTATCACAGCCTCAATATGCCATCATTCATCCCGATGAAAAAATTCTCACCAAAACAAAAGGATACACACCATCCTCACGGGAGTTTGCCGACTGGCTGCAATGCGGCCTGGATGCATTTAAAACTATCAATAAACGATAGTGAAGTAGGGAAAAAGTGTTGACGGTCTGGTAAGACCCGCCGCGCATGGCGGGTTTTTTTATTTGGAACGATCGAAAGAACTTATGACATTAGCTATCAATTAATTTTATATGAACAGGTATGCCATCCTTCTTTTTGCGAGTCTTATTTCGCTGGCAGTCGATGCGCAGAAAAACACTGCCTCTCCCGCGCCTGTGTATCCCGTCCCGTCTGCAAAACAATTGCAATGGCACAATATGGAAATGAATGCTTTTGTGCACTTTTCCATCAACACTTTTACGGATAAGGAGTGGGGGTATGGTGACGAGAGCTCTTCTCTCTTTGCTCCCGATTCGCTGGATGCGGGCCAATGGGCCCGCGTTTTAAAGCAGGCGGGCTTTAAAGGGATTATTTTAACTGCGAAACATCATGATGGCTTTTGCCTGTGGCCCACCCGGTACACCGATCATTCCGTAAAAAACAGCCCCTGGAAAAATGGAAAGGGTGATGTGGTGCGGGAGCTCAGCAGCGCCTGTAAAAAAGAAAACGTCAAATTCGGAATATACCTGTCGCCCTGGGACAGGCACCAGGCTTCTTACGGCACGCCGGCCTATATCCAGTATTACCGCAACCAGCTAAAGGAATTGTTCAATAATTATGGTCCTGTTTTCGAAATGTGGTTTGATGGCGCCAATGGCGGCGACGGCTATTATGGTGGCGCGAAGGAAAAGCGGCAGATCAACGGGGCAACGTATTATGACTGGCCGAATACATTAAAAATGGTCAGGGCCATTCAACCCCAGGTAGTATTTTTCAGCGATGCCGGTCCCGATATTCGCTGGTGCGGCAATGAGCGGGGCGTTGCCGGGGAGACGAACTGGAACACCATAACGGCCGATACGCTGTATGCGGGCAAGCCGGGTATTGAAGCGCTGTTGAATACCGGTTCGGAAGGCGGAAAGAACTGGATCCCGCAGGAAGTGGATGTGTCGATCCGGCCTGGATGGTTTTACCATAGTAAGGAAGATTCGCAGGTAAAATCACCCGAAGAGCTATTTAAAATTTATTTATCATCCGTGGGCCGGGGCGCAAATTTATTGCTGAACGTGCCACCCGATCAGCATGGACGCATACATGAAGAAGACGTGCGCGCACTGCAGGGCTTTCGCGAATTACTCGATAAAACATTCCGGCATAACCTGGCAAAGGATGCTAACATACATGCCAGCTCTGTAAGGGGAAATTCAAAATTGTTTGCTGCCGCTATGTTGAACGATGGAAATCAGCAAACGTATTGGTGCACCGATGATGAGGTAAAATCCGGGGAAATAGAAATTGTCTTTAAAAAGCCGGTACCGGTAAAATATATTTCCCTGCAGGAATATCTCCGGTTGGGCCAGCGTGTGAAATCATTTGGGATAGATGGCTGGAAAGACGGGCAGTGGGTAGAAATAGCCGGCGGCACCACCATCGGTCATAAAAGAATTCTTTCGACGGACCCGGTAACCACTTCGAAGATCCGGATTCGCATTTTATCTTCTATTGCATGCCCGGTTATTTCGGAAGTAGGAGTATATTAACATTTTTTATCACTGGATTCGCATTTTTATCGCATAGTTATTCAAACGCACTGTGCACTTCCAATAGCCAAGTTGATATGCCGGAAATAATCCCTTCAGGAATGTCTGGATCTTTCAGGATTTATTCGGATAGATTTGGAAGAATATGAAATAAATGGCTATCTTTTTTCCATGAAGGAATTAGAATCGGTTTTGCCAAAGGCAAGAATCAGGAGCCGTTTAATAGACAGGGTATCATTTGCTGCAGATGCGGGATTTTATTACCTTCTGCCCAAAGCGGTAGTGCAACCCGAAAGTGAGGATGAGATTATTAAATTATTTCAATTTTCCCACCAGTATAAGATCCCGCTGACATTCCGCGCGGGGGGCACAAGTTTGTCGGGACAAGCCATTTCCGACGGCATACTGGTCGACCTCAGCATTTACTGGAAAAAGCTGGAAATCACTTCCTCCGGTGAACAGGTACGTGTGCAGCCGGGTATTACGGGCGCAATGGTGAATGCCTATCTTAAAAAACATGCAAGGAAAATTGGTCCCGATCCATCGAGCATTAATTCGGCGATGATGGGTGGGATCTTATCGAACAATGCGAGTGGCATGTGCTGCGGCACCGTCGACAATTCATATCATACTACAAAATATATTCGTTTTATTCTTCCCGACGGACAGACCTATTCTACCGAAAATCCCGACGACTATCCGAGGTTTGAGAAAAACAGGAATGAATTGTTCGTGGGAATAAAGCAGATAAGAGAACAGGTTATCGCCGATCCATCGCTGTTTGATCTCATCAGGAACAAATATAAAATGAAGAATACCGTGGGGTATTCGCTGAATGCATTTATCGACTATGAACATCCCATGGATATTTTCGCTCACCTGCTGATCGGTGCCGAAGGTACATTGGCTTTTATCGCCGAGGCGGTGATGCAAACTGTTCCCGATCCGAAATTCAAAAGCACGGGATTGTTGTTCTTCCCCGGTATTTACGAAGCCTGCCAGGCTATTATTCCTTTAAAAGAAGGTGGTGCGGCAATGGTGGAACTGATGGATCGCGCTTCACTCCGCTCGGTTGAGAATATGGAAGGGATCCCGGCTCTTATCAGAACCCTTGACGAGCATGCTGCGGCCCTGTTGGTAGAATTTCAGGAAGAGAGTGAAAACGATCTGACCCGCCGCATCAATGATTTTTTCTCGAAAACAGATGAATTGTCGCTATTGACAATGCCTTCTTTCACGAATGACAGCAGGGAGCGTGAATTTTTATGGAAAGTGAGAAAAGGCATGTTTCCTTCGGTCGGCGCTGTGCGTGCGCGGGGAACGGTAGTGATACTGGAAGATGTTGCTTTTCCTGTCGCCCATCTCGGTTCGGCTATCCTGGATATCCAGAAGCTATTTGTTAAACATCATTATGATAACGGCATCATTTTCGGGCATGCGAAAGACGGGAATATTCATTTCGTAATTACACAGTCTTTTAATACTCCCGCGGAAGTGACACGTTATGATGTCTTCTTAAGAGAAGTGGTTGACCTGGTGGTCAATAAATATAATGGTGCGCTGAAAGCGGAACATGGTACGGGAAGAAATATGGCGCCATTTGTTGAAACGGAATGGGGACCTGCGGCTTACGAGATCATGAAAAAGATAAAACAACTGGCTGATCCGCACGCATTACTGAATCCCGGCGTAATTATCAATGAAAATAAAAATGCGCATATTCTTAATCTCAAGGAATTACCAGAGGTGGAGGAAGAGGTTGATAAATGCATAGAATGCGGTTATTGCGAACACCGTTGCCCCAGCCGCGATCTCACCACCAGTCCCCGCCGGCGCATCGTGATCCGGCGAACGCTGCAGATCATGAAGGCAGAGGGCCGCAAAAAGGATTTCAAAACCTTAAGCGAACAATTTAAATACGACGGCATGGAAACCTGTGCAGTGGATGGATTGTGTGCCGGCGCGTGCCCCGTGGATATCAACACGGGTGACCTGATAAAACGGCTGAGGAGAGAATCACATTCTCCATTTGCCAACAGTGTAGCGTTATGGGTGGCAAAAAATTTTGCAGCCGTGGAAAGGCTGGTTCGCTCCCTGCTGCAGGCGGGAGCCTTTGCCAACCGGGTATTTGGAGACCGCTTCATGCAAAAATTTACGGCCGGCTTAAAAAAGATAATTCCCTCCATGCCATTGTGGACACCGGAAATCTCCGCACCGCCACGGTTATCCTGGAGAAAAAAAATAAAGGCACAGGATACGCGTCAGGAGATCGTTTATTTTCCGAGCTGCATCTCGCGCATGATGGGATCGTATGAAGGAAAGCAAAAAAATATCATGGAAGCGTTTGTTTCTGTTTGCGATAAATCAGGTATCTCCGTTGTGGTTCCCCGGCGCTTTCATCAAAGCTGCTGCAGCCAGCTTTTTTCTTCGAAAGGTTACAAAGAAGCCCACCGGTACAAAGCCAACGAAATTATCGATGAGCTCTGGCAGGAAACAAAACAGGGAAAATTACCTGTTGTAATGGATGTGAGTTCCTGCACCTACACGTTAAAAAACCTGAAAGCAGTGCTGAGCGATGAAAATAAAACAAGGTACGACCAGTTGCGGTTCATGGACAGCGTTGATTTTTTATACGAAATGATTATGCCGGTTGCGGTAATAAAAAAACGATCGGATAAAATAGTCCTTCATCCTGTATGTTCAGTTGAGAAAATGAAGATCAATAGTAAGCTGGAGGCCGTAGCGAATCATTTTTCCAAAGAAGTGTTTATTCCCAAAAATTCGGGCTGCTGCGGTATGGCCGGCGACAGGGGATTTATTTTTCCGGAGCTGACGCGCTCCGCCACAAAAGATGAAGCGGGCGAGGTAGTGACAGAGCAAAACAATGGCAACTGTTATTCTACCACAAAAACCTGCGAGATGGCTCTTTCTGCCGCAACAGGAAGATCGTATGAATCGCTGTTGCTCCTGGTGGATGAATGTACCTGAACAAAATAACCGGTTATTTTTTATGATCGAACCGGCTTAATTCTTTTAATGTCCAGGGTGTTTTCCGGGCTGCCGTCTGTTCGCGGATTTTCTGCACGTCTTCCGGCAGGATCACCTTTGCCTCATTGCCCATGCTGTTGCGGATATAGCTTGCCACCGCGGCGATATATTCATCATTATTTGTCGCGAGTGATAACATGGTGCCCGGGTAAGATTTATTGTCGACCGGGCCGCTAAGGCCGTTAAGTAAGATCCTTACAAGAATGTCTTTGTCACCATTCACCCGTGCCGATCCGGCGAGGGGTGGAGCTATGCCGGAAGGCAGTCCTTTGCCGTCGCCGCCATGACAGGTAGTACAGAGCTGGTGAAATTCCTTTGCGCCGGTAATTACCAGGTTTTTATCTTCCTCATCCATTCCTGCCGTTGCTTTTCGCAATTCTTTGAGTGCGGGATCTTCCTCCTGCCGGCTTTCCGCTACCACTTTGTGCATCAACTCTGTTTTATTATTCGATAATAAATATTTCAGGATCTCATCTGCGTTTTTATTCCTGCTATAGCGCATCGATAACGCAAGCTGCACCCTGACATCTGCACTGGTATCGTTTTTTAATTGATTAAAAGCCGGCCAGATATCCTCATCCTCATTCTTCTGTAAAAATGGCTCGCTCAATTTAATGGCGGCTTTTCTTATCTGGGGATTTTTATCGGCAAATGCCCTCAGCAGCATTTGCTTGTTTATTTTATGCAGTCCGTCAATCGTCCATAATGCATGTAATCGTCCCAGGTCGTCTTTTATATTCTCCAATGCGGGAATAATGGACGGATCATTTTTCATGACCAGTAATCGTTGCGCATTGTCGCGCCACCAGCCATTGGGATGAGAAAGATAAGCGATCAGGTTTTGATTATCGGCCTGCAGTAAATGCGGGGCGGGGCCGGGTTTTATTCCATCATATACCACGCGATAGATTCTTCCCCTGTTGATATGCTTATCGAGGTTCCTGTGTAATATTTGTTGTCTTAAATAACTTCCTTCGCGCGTCCAGGAACCTTCCTGGATAATACCATGATACATATCAGCGATATACAGGCAGCCATCAGGACCCGTTTCCAGGTTGACCGGCCTGAAATTCATGTCTGACGAACCGATGAACTCAACGCTGTCGTAGGCATTTCTCAGGAATATCGTTCCATTTCGGTCGATGACTTTCGCGCGGCGGATCAGCCTGCCCGCAGGTTCGCAAATAAAGAGATCGCCTTTTAAAGAAGGGGGCAGCCTGTCGCCTCGGTAAATGGTTTGTCCGCATGACGAAGTAAAATGGTTAAGGGTGCTGTCTTCGCGCAGTCTTAATTTCCCGCCTTCCACATCCGGCGTGGCCGTGATGGGCCATACGGCTTCGAAATTATTTTCCAGCTCGTTGGTAATGCCCAGCCTTCCATATTCAGGAGCCTGCTGAAAATCATGCGCGGGAATTTCACCGCCGGCAGAGGAGAAAAACATGCGGCCATAATCATCGTGTGCAAGACCCCATTGCCCGTCGGTACTGTAGATCGTATCGGCTTTCAGCATGCCGTTGCCGAACCGGAACCGCAGGGGGCTCCGGGTGGTATAGATGTAGTTATCGATGTTCCACACCAGTCCGCTGCGCTGGTGCTCGAGATTGGCTTCGTCTGGTTCATTATTTTCGTAAAGCAGCTTTTTTTCATCTGCGCGTCCGTCGCCATTCGTATCGCGATATCCGAACAGGTTCCGGCTATTTGTTTCATTCACTACCAGTTGGTCGCCGAGCATTAACATCATGCGTGGCAGCACGAGGCTATCGATAAAGATCGAATGCTTATCCATTTTTCCATCGCCATCCGTGTCACTGAGCATGGTGATCCGGCCTATTGGCAATTGTTCTCCGGTGGCGTCGATATCGCGCATATAGCTGCGCATTTCGGCCACGTATAATCTTCCCTCGCCATCCCATACCATAGCGACGGGTTCTTCCACTACCGGCTCCGCAGCGACAAGCTCGAGATGATAGCCCTCGGGGAGCCTGATCTTTTTCATGCTTTCTTCGGGAGAAAGATAATCAAATGAAGGATGGGGATCGGGCGCGGTTTTCGGAGGCGGTATATCCGGAAATGTACCCGGCGCCGGGTTGCAGGAAATAAAAAATGCTATAAAAATGAATAGTGCGGGCAAACGAACAGGGGTCATTAACCAAATCAATTAGTAAAGAAAGATAAAATATTGATTCGATATAATCGGATTGCGCGATGAAAAATTTACTGCACCTGTTGCTTATTTGCCCATCCAGCGTTTGAAATCGCTCACTTTTTCCCTGCTGACCAGCACCTCCCGGTCTATCGAAGGTTTTAGCTGAAGGATAAGGCGGTGGCCGAAATAATCATCTATCTTGTCAATGCTGTCGATGGTAACGAAAAACGATCTGCTGATGCGGAAATACAGTTCCGGGTTAAGCATTTCTTCCAGTTCATCCATCGTATAGTCGATGACGAATTTTTTATTGTCGGTGGTTTTGAAAAAATTTAGCCGGCCGTCGCTGTAGAAATATGCGATATCGCTCACATCGATACTGACGAGTTTCTGACCGTTCTTTACAAGGAACCGTTTCCTGTACTCCCTGGGCTGCAGCTTCTGCTGTAGCACCTGCACGAGGTGATCGAGATTTACCGCAGGATCGGCTTTTTTCAACGAATGAAATTTATTTAATGCGGCCTGCAAATCATCTTTCTGGACCGGCTTCAGCAGGTAATCAATACTGTTCACTTTGAACGCCTTAAGCGCAAACTCATCATAGCTGGTCGTGAAGATCACCGGGGCCTTCACCTCTACGGAATTAAAAATCGCAAAGCTCTGTCCGTCGGCTAATTCAATATCCATTAGTATAAGATCGGGTGAAGGATTTTCCTTTAACCATTCCACCGAGCTTTTGATGCTGTCAGTGATGCCGACAACGGTGCAGTTGCTATCTACGGCGATAAGTGTTTTCTGCAGTTTTTTTACTGCCAGTTCTTCATCTTCTATAATTAGTATTTTCATTTAAACAGCGGGTTTATTTTTTATGAGGGGCATTACTGCCATGAAATTTTTTTCTCCTTCCACCACCTGGAAGCCATCTTCGTGCAATAACTGATATTTAGACCGGATATTATTTAACCCGATTTTGGTAGACCGGATTTTTTCCGTTTTGCGTTGCAGGTTATTGTTTACGATCAGTTGGTTGGCAGGAGTGGTAAAGATCTCGATCGTAAGTGGCTGGTGCCTGCTTACAATATTGTGCTTTACGGCGTTTTCAACAAGTAGTTGCAGGCTTAAAGAAGGCAGCAGAAAAGAATTATAATTCCTGTCCACCTGTATCTGCACCTGCAATGCATCGCCATGCCGTGTTTTGAGAAGCTGAAGATAGCTTTGTATGAAGCTTACCTCGCTGAGCACTGTAGAAACACCGTCTGTATTGGCTGTCAGTAAATAGCGATACACCTTGCTTAGTTCGTCGAGGAACGTTTCTGCTTTCTCCCTGTCGTCGGAGATGAGGCTGGACAGCGTATTAAAACAATTAAACAGGAAATGCGGGTTGACCTGATTCTTTAAATGTTCAAACTCCTGCTCCATATTCAGTTGTTGCATGAGCTCTTTTTTCTTCAGGCTGAATTTATACTGGCTGAGAATGTAGATGGCTTCCCACAGCGTTTCCACAGCTACCGCCAGGATGATGCTGATAAGAATGATCCATTTGATGGTTGCTGCATGCAGCAAATGTCCCGATATAAGAGAGGCAGTTATGCAAAGGATTGCGAAGAGACAGGTATATATACAAAGATGAACAATAATCCTGCGGCCGGTCTGGTGAAGTCCGGGATACAGCGTGCTGCCCAGAAGTTTTTCAGCCGGTTTCATGCCGTCAGCGGTTTATTGGTTAACAATGGCAATGTAATCACTCTTTTCTGTTCATTGCTTTGTATATCGAAGCCCGACGCATGCAGCAGCCGGAATTTTTGTTCGAGATGGTCGATTCCTTCATTCGGGTTTCCCTCCTCATTGCTGGTCCTTGGCCGGACGATGTGGGAAATAGTAAGCCGTTCGTTTTCCACGACGATGGATAGCCGAAGAGGAGCGGACCGGCTCGCTGAATTATTATAGATGATATTTTCCAGTATTACCTGCAGGGTTAGCGCGGGGAGGCGATAATCTTCAAACGCTATATCTGTTTCGATCAATGCCTGTATGGCATCACCAAATCTAACCTGTGTCAGGTAGAGATAAGACCGGGCGAATTTTAATTCTTCTTTCAGCGAAACGAGCTGTTCATCGTCGCCCCGGAGCATATAGCGGTGCACTTTGGTCATTTCATCAAGAAATTCTTCTGCGCGCTCCTGATCGTCTGCAATGAGCGAAGACAACGAATTAAAACAATTAAATAAAAAATGCGGGTTGATTTGCCCTTTTAACCCCAGTAATTTTGTTTTCTGATATGCATTTTTTAATTGCTCTGTTTCTGTAACTGATTCTTTCCATTTCTTCCAGTTCAGCACCGCTTCATTGAGAAAAGTAATGATTGTGCCGGAAAAGCATCCGAAGGCGATGGCCCATACGAAATTCCCTGGTAGCGGCTGGCAGGAGCTGAGAGGAGGATGATCGTATATAGTGTATAAGCCGGAAACCATCACTACCGTCATCAGGTAAAACACCGGAAGCATCACTGCAATGCGTTTGAACAATTCGTTATTGGCCGGAAACCTTTTCTGGATGATTGCCGCTACACGGCTGCAGAGAAAATAATATGCGAATAAGTAGATGGCCGAAACCAGGAACGATGTGAGAAAAGTGTAAAGCGAATCAAATATACAGGAGCCAAGGAAAATAGCATTCATGCCGACTGTATAGGGCAGCAGTATCCACAAAAAAACCTTTTGTTCTCTCTCACTATATCGTTGGGATGACATTTAATTTGAAGTTATTGAAAATGAGAGGAAGAATAAGGAAGGTCCGCACGGGCTGCTAAAACGGTTGATGAATTGGGTAAAATACCGGATAGGCTGGCGGATCATGTTTTCAGTTTGAGCTCAAAACCGGTTCCCTGCTCGTCGTAATGCAGATGCACGACCACCTTCAGCCCCTCCGTCTCCGATTTTATTTTGTCAAGGATCTTTTCAATGTCGTCGTCATTCTTCCGGAGACTGGTATTTTTTGAAAATATCTTCAGCAACAGCAGGCGCTTGTCACAATCCAGTTGTACCAGGGTGTTTTTTGCATTGAGGCGCAGAACGAGCAATTCAAGCGCCAGCTTGTACACGGACAGAAGTTCGAGCCGGTTTCTCATATTGAGGCGGACGCCGGATACACGGCCGGACCGCTGGAGCCGGATAACGGAGTCGGTTTTTGCCTGCAGCTCTTTTGCAATTTCATCAAAGCGTTCTACCATTTTATCCATGCTGTCGTTTTGTGGCTCTATGCTCCAGAGCATATCATTCATTGCCACTACCATCGTCCGGCTTTTGTACTGGATGTCTTTTAAATATTCCTTTGCCTGTTCGGGCTGGGTGGCCGACTTCATGGCGGCAATTTCGCTGAGTACATTAATATTCCGTAAAGTAGTATTGATGTCTTCGTGCAGGTTGCCGGCAATGGACTGGCGCATCTGCTGTTCCTTTTTTACGCGTTGGGAATGTCCCCTGTCTATACGGTAGATAACAACCGACACGATCAGGCAGATGATGCTGAAGAACCACCAGGTTTGCCAGAAATAAGGTTCCACTTTAATGATCAGCTTGATAATGTTATCCCGCACTATCCCGTCGGAATTATATACTTTGAATTTTAATTTATAAGTGCCGGTCGGCAGATAGGAGTATACCAGCTGGCGATCGTGTGGCGCAGGCAGCATTGATTTATCAAGGCCTTCCAGCTGGTATTGAATTGCGTCATTCTCATTGTGTGTAAGGGTGGAAAAATCGATGGTCAGCGAATTATCCGAGGGACCCAGCTTCAGTTGTTTTAGCTGCTGAACCGAATCGACGGATAGCGAACGGTTAGGCAACTGAAGCCCGGTAATATACACATCGGGATTTGTCGAAGCGAGCTTAATGCTATCGGCATTAAATACCACTATGCGTGCTGAAGAACCGAACGCCATGGTATTGTCGGATCTTTTATAGGAGGCGCCGGTCATGAAATAGTCGTTCAGAATTCCGTTGTTCCTGTCGAAGCTCATAAGCAGTTTGCTGCCGGGAATAATGCGGTAAAGGGCCGCTGTAGTGGCCAGCCAGATCCTGCCTTGGCTGTCTTTTTCCATCGAACTAAGTTCTCCCGAAAAGGAAAAATTATTTACCGGCGACACTTTCTTCTGATTATAATTATAAAAATACAGCCGGCTCGCCGTGGTCAGCGCCATAATGGAGTCATTGTAATTCATCAGGGAGGTTACATTTTCGTCGCCGATATTAAATGGTGCTGCTGCTTTCGAATCGAAATGCATAACGATCTGATCGTTCCCGGGATCGATAACAAATAATCCTGCGGCAATGGTCGCTATCCACACGAAACCGTTTTTGTCGGAAATTATTTTGTTTATGTCAACGCGCGGAATGGGTTCGAATCGTTTGAATCCGTTTTCAAAATTTATTTTACCCTGCTGTGCGTCCCATTTGAAAACACCATTGCGGCGTGCACCCAGCCATACATTTCCCTTCCTGTCCTGTCCGATCGCCCGTACCGTTTCATTTTTGAGGGCCGGGGGTGTAAAATGTTGTGCCGTACGTTCACGCCGGTTATAGATATAAAAGCCGGGTTGTGCGCCGAACCAGGCCGTGTTGCCATCGCTCATGGAACACATATCGTATACGTAATCACTCGCCGGCCCTTCGATTCCCTTTATCTGCAAAGGAATATTCCTGAAATGCGAATCATACCTGTACAGCCCTTCACTCCATGTGCTCACGATAACCGACCCGTCAGTATCCTGGAAAAAACATAAGGGCGACCCATCGCCTTCCCGGCCGGTTTTTTTGTTGTAGTGGGCAATATTCCGGAAAAATTCCTGCAAGGGGCAAAAACGGAACATCCCGTTGTTGCCGGTAGAAATCCAGATATTATTCTCCCGGTCTTCATACAGGTGGCCAATAAAGCGATAGTCTATTCCCTGGTCGTGTACGCTTCCTGCCGGGATGATCTCGAAATCTTTCTCTTTTTCGATGTACCGCCCGAATATTTTATATCCCGCAAACCAGATATCGCCATTTTGCTGTTCCATGAAGGTGTTGATATCATAAAATCCCCTGAAGAAGGAAATGAAATCTTTTCTTTTCAGGAGAGGTTTCCGGTTGGGAAGATCATAACAATAGATATAGGAATAACTGGTATCGTAAGCCGCGAACCAGATCCTTCCCTTGCGATCGAACAAAAAATAATTGACCGAGGATGGCGTGTAGAACTCGTCGATCGCGGGGATGTTTTCTACATTGTCCTGGTGATCACTTAATTGTTTTGTAGTATTATTATAAACGGCAACGCCGGTATGGAGAACGCCGAGCCAGTAATTATGCGTGCCCGGCTGCTGCGCGATATCATTTATTTTCCAGCCTTCTTTGTTCCGGATGAAATTGTATTTCGAATCGAATTCATTTTTCGTTTCGTTATAAGTGAGTAATTCATATCCCGAAAATAACAGCATGAGGTTTCCATATTCATCGGCGATGAGTTTTTTTATTAATGAGCGCCGGGAGAGCTTGTTGTACGTGTTCACAGCGGCAGCATGAAAAGTAAATTTTTTTGTATCGAATATTCCGGCGGAACCATCATTCATCAGCACCCATAGGTTATTTTTCCGGTCGAACAGAAGTTGCCGCACCTGGTTGAATGAAATGGTTCCCTGCTTTTTCTCGTCATGGCGGAAATTGAGATACCGTACACCATCGAACCGCGAGAGCCCGTCGTTGGTGCCGATCCAGAGATACCCGGTGCCGTCCTGGATGGTGCAGTTGACCTGGTTGGAGAGCATGCCATTGTTGCGTGCATAGTGCATAAATGAATGCACGATCTCGGTCTGGCTCATTGCGCCAAAGCCTGCAAGCAGCAAGAAGGTTAAAATGA
>JBGAJL010000122.1:0-11801 GCA_044224935.1 Flavitalea sp. | reverse complement strand
CTAATGATGAGATTAACCAGGTCATAAAGGAGCATATTGAATATATGACCCATATACACCAGGGATTTGACAACAAACCAAGGTTTTATTTGGCCAATAAACTTGCGGAACTGGCGCCAGCCGGAATGAACAGGGTCTCATTTACTACGGGAGGTGGAAATGCCATTGAAGCAGCTATGAAAATCAGTTTTAAAAATGTTCAGCCCTCGCGGGATTTTGTATGTCTCCAGGATAGCTATCACGGTACGACCCTGGGATCGATGGGTGCTTCATGGATTTCCACCAAATCGAGCGGTAAATATATTGGGGGAAGCCGGTTTCTTCCCCTTACAAGAAGTTTTATCAGAATCCCTAATCCCGACACGTACAGGAATCCTTTCAATGTAGATGCTGAAACGTACACGGATATGTGCCTTACGATGGCACGGGAAACTTTTCAAAAAGGCATTGCGGGTAAACCGGCAGGCGTTATTGTTGAACCGATCCAGGCGAGCGGAGGGCAGTTAATATTGCCCAGGCGCTATTTGCAGGAGCTCAGAAAACTTTGCGATGAATTTGAAACGCTCCTGATTTTTGATGAAATACAAACGTTTGGCAGGATCGGCGAGGTATTCGCTGCCAATTATTTTGGAGTAACGCCGGATATTATGGTCCTTGGAAAGGGATTGGGTGCAGGGCTGCCGCTTGCAGGTATCATTATATCGGATAAGCTGGAAGGATTTTCTACAGATGCAGAAGAGCTTCACACTTTTGCAAATCCAACTCTTTCAATGGTCACTGCAGCCAAGCAGTTGGCGTTATTCGAAAGTGGGGTGTTGGAAAACTGCCGCAAAATGGGCAGGTATCTTGGAGACAACATAAAGAAAATGATGGGAGAATTTCCGGAAATAGGGGATGTCCGGCAAGCTGGTTTACACATCGGAGTTGAATTTGTCCGGGATCCTGCGAGCAAAGAGCCATTGGCCAGGGAAACGGTGGAAATCAAAGATGTCGGTATTTCCAACGGAATTATATTTGGATTGGCTGGTCCCAGAAAAAATATTTTAAAAGTCAAGCCTCCCCTGATAGTTAACCAGGATGAATGTGATGAAATCCTGGAAAAATTCAGGAAATCGGTTAACCAGGTGCTGAGAAAAAAATAATCCTCCGGTGTATAAGGTATAACCAGTCACACTCATCTCTTACATTACAATATACCTCTTAGCCCGGGTAAGAAACATGAGCCGGGAAAAAGGTTCCCGGTTGACCCGGCATAGACAACTTTTCATTGATAAAATAACATATTGTGAGAAAAACAGAAAAAACCAAAGTCGCAGTAATCGGCTTATCTCTGGAGCTATATTACCACACCTGGCCGGATTACATTGAAAAACAGGAAAAGCAATTGGAAAAATTTATAAGCGGGATCGAGGGGTCCGTCGAAATTTTATTTCACAGTGTTTGTTATTTGACGGAGCAGATAGAAAATAAGATTTTGCTGGCGAACAACAATAAGGCAGATGCTCTCTTAATAGTTCCCATGTGCTACACGGCAAGTTATATGTCGGTTCCGGCACTTCTTGAAACGAATATTCCCCTTATTATTTTTAATACGCAGGAGTTATACGAAATTAAAGATGGGTTTAATGATGATGACCTTGCCATGAACCATGTGATACAGGGCACGCAGGATGTAACGAATATGCTTGTCCGGGGTAATAAAGTTTTTGGATTGGTATCGGGGCATTACCTGGATGAAAATGCCATTAATGATTTGAAGGAATGGCTCGATGCTGCCAGAGTATTCAAATGCGTAAAAAAGAGCCGGGTTGGACTTTTGGGAACACCATTCCAGGATATGGGAGATTTCGGAGTTGATGAAACAATGATGGGGACAAAATGGGGCCCGCATATTATTTATTTAAGCCTGGGAAGGTTCCATGAGATCATCGAAAACATTGATGAAAAGTCGATAGATATCGTTGTTAAGAGGGATAGAGATTTTTTTGAAGTGGAAGAAAAACTTTCGGATGAAACACATCGTAATTCGGTCAAACTTGAATTGGCTTTAAGAAAGCTGATAGAGGAAAATGACCTGGACGCATTTACGATGAATTTTCTGGATATCGTCAATGACGGGCGCTTCAACGCAATCCCGTTTTTAGGAATCAACAAGATGCTGTCCGAAGGGCTCGGATATGCCGGAGAAGGTGATGTTGCAAGAGCGGCGCTGATGTCGCAAATGCGGCTGTTGTGCGGGAGCGCCAATTTTACAGAAACCTATACTGTCGATTTTAAGAGGAACCTCATATTAATGGATCATATGCAGGAATGCAATCCTGCCTTTGCGCGCAAAGACAGGAAGGTCAGGCTTATTCATATGGATTTTTGGGCTAGGGGCATCGGGCCCTATGCCGGTATGTATTTTACGCTTGAGCCGGGTCCGGTAACACTGGTAACGATAACAACAAGACCTGACGGTTCATTTTACTATGTATGCTATGAAACAAAAATATTTGATGCAGAGCCGCTGAAAAATTTCTTTAAACCGCACTGGTTCATACAACCGGATGAAAACGTGGGAACCTTTCTTACCCGTTACAGCCTGACAGGGGCCCCGCATCATATTATCGCTGTGCCGGGGCACTGTGCCGGCAAGATCAGGAAGCTGGCATTTCTTCAAAATTTTGAATGTATAGTGTTATGAACAGCGGGCGGAAATATTTCCTGGCAATTGATCTGGGTTCAAGCAATGGCAGTGTAATGACAGGCATTATAGAAGGAGACAGCTTAATTCTCCGGGAGGCACATCGTTTTCCGCACACTATTATCCAGAGAGAAGGTATGAAATGCTGGGATTGGGATTTTCTTGAACAGGAAATCCGGAAGGGCCTTGACAAAGCCTGCCGGGATACGGGCCACGAAAAAATAGAGTCGGTATGCTGCAGCAGCTGGTCACAGGATTTTGGTTTGTTGAATAAGCAGGGAGAGTTATTTTATAAACCGGTTTCGTACCGGGATAGCCGTACACAGGGATTGCCATATAAATTTTCCGAAACTATTACGGCCCGGGATCTTTTTAAAAGAAATGGTTCCGGAATCTCGCCAATCACTTCACTATGCCAGCTTTATTCAATGGCTGAGAATGAGTCTGAATATCTGGATGAAGCCGAGAAGCTTCTTTTTATTGCAGATCTTGTCAATTACAGGCTGTGTGGAGAAGCAGTTACTGACTGGACATTTGCAACCGCTTCACAGATGATTAACATCGGAACCGGAAAGTGGGATGCAGAGCTGGTAAATAAACTCGGAATTCCTGAAAAGATATTGCCTGGTATAAACACGGTTCCCCGGGTTATTGGCAGAATAGATCGTTCTGATATTCATCCCAAACTTAAAGGTGTACCTGTGGTTTCAGGGGCAGGCCACGATACCGCGGTTGCTTCATTAACCGTATTTAATGGTAAGGATAAAATAGTTTTTCTCAGTCTTGGCACCTGGGCCATGTTGGGCTGTTATGATGAAGGGATGGATTTAAGCCGTATTGATGACTGTGATATTGCAATACTCGGACTTCCCTGGGAGAAATGGGGAGTATTCTGCAGCAGTGTGGGATTGTGGCTTGTGCAGGAGTGCGTCAGGAAATGGAAGGAAAACGGCATTCATATCAGTTATGAGGAATTAGCAACGCGAGCTGTCAATTCGCATATCAATTCAATAATTGCAGTTAACGACGAACGTTTTTTCTCGCCTGAAGATATGACCGGGGAAATAGTGAATTATTGCAGGGAAACAGACCAGGCTATTCCTGGAAAACCTGAAGATTTTGCAAAAGTGATTTTCGATAGCCTGGCCAATGAGTTTAAAATTTTAATACAAAGATTAGAAACGACATGCGGAATGAAGTTTGAGAAAATTCAGGTGGTAAGCGGGGGGAGCAGGAACAAATACCTGTGCTCAAAAATTTCAGAATTTGTTGGCATTCCAGTGATTGCCGGCCCCGCAGAAGCCACATCTATCGGCAATATTATTCTACAGGCCAGAGTGATGAATATATTGAAAGATGAGGTGGAAGCGGGTGATGTAATAAGGAAATCATTATCTGTTTCGAATAGCTGTGAGAACTAAAACATAATAATATGGAACTGATTGAAATACTTGACAAATTTCGGCGTAATTATTTTAATATAAAAAAAACTCTTCCATGGCTTGACTCATCTGTATGGCCAACCGACAAACCTGCGTTTGCCGGTTTTGCCAAACCGATAGAAACCAGTTTTGTTGAATCCCTGCGTCTGGATTTATCCCTGAGAGGTAAGCTTTCAAGTCTCAGGAAAAAAAATGCTTTCATTCTCAGGTATGATCCAAATACAGGCGATCTGGATTCTTTTGATACATTATTTCCTGAAATGATTGAAAACAGTGTGCCGCTGGCCGTTTTGCATACGGATATTGATTTTGATGAATTAATGAGTTTCGCGAATAATAACAGCGAGATCAATATCATCATTGAGTGTGGCAATAGGAAAATATTATATTTTTTTGAAAAAATAAAGGAAGTCCTGAAGAAGTGTGGAAATGTTTTTTTGTGTACCTATAATTTCTGCAACTGGCTGGGGCATGAACAACTTTGCGGGATGGGACTTGGAGACCGGCTCATTTATGGATCCCACATGCCTGTTTTTAACAGTGATGTGAGCATGGGCCCGGTTATTATGAGTCATCTTCCATGGAAAAACAAGTGTGATATAGCTGGTAATAACCTGAGGCGGCTGCTTGGGGAAGAACCTGTTTATCCTGCTGAGGTAAAATACATACCGCCTCAGCCTTTTATTATTGACACGCATGCACATTGCATTCATCCGGATCATGCTTCGTACGCCCGGTTTTATACCCCTGATCTGGAGTTCAGCCCATCCGACTGGATTAAGTTTATGGACTTATGCGGCCTTGATCAGATATATTTGATGCCGCTTGAATCTATTTCAAACAGCAGGATCAGCTGTCGTGAGAGTATGCAGTGGCTGATTGAATATAATCCTCAGCGCTTCTCCTATTTGGAAGTTTTTAATCCCAACGGTGATGACAGGCATATCAGGAATTTCGAAATGTCGTTTAGCGACCCCAAATGCGTGGGAATCAAGATTCATCCGGTGCAGCATAGAACAAATGCCGATGATGAAAGATACCGGCTTGTTTACCAACTGGCGGAAAAGTTTAAAAAACCGATTATGTCGCATAGCTGGGAAATTTCAAGTTACAATCCCGAGCAATACCGGAGCCATCCTGACCGGTTCCGGAAATTCCTTGACGAATTCAGTGAGCTGACTTTCATTTTAGGACATGCGGGGGGGCGGCCAAGCACTATCGATTCCGTTGTGAATATTTGCAATGGCTCCAGGAATATTTATGTTGACATTGCAGGTGATTATTATGATAATGGCCTCGTAGAAATGCTTTCCTCAAAAATTGGAGCCGGAAAAATACTTTTTGGCAGCGATGTTAACTGGATGGATACCCGGTGTAACCTGGCGCCTGTTATCAGTGCTGACTTGGATCCCGGTGATATCTTAAAAATACTACGTTTTAATGCACTGACGGTTTTTAACACCCAATCATAATCCCAAAATATATGTATAAAAGACAGGATATTCTTGTTGTATTGCTTTTCCTTCTGGCTTGTCGTTCGTTGTGAAATAAAACCGTATTTGTTGAAACCATGAACCATTTTTATGCATAAAAAATATTCGAGACGAGGATTTATAACCTTGTCAGGGCTGACAGGGCTGATTCCGTATGCCATGTCAAATTCAATGATTTCTGGCAATACCAATCGGATTGTGAATGCCAGTAAAGATACCGTTGTCGTGCCGGACCTGGATAAAATTAAGGAATTAATTAAGCAAGCAGAATCGTCCATCTGGTTATTCACCGGTGATAGTATCACCGAGGGCGGAAAACATACCAGTGGATGGCGTTCTTATCCTGAAATATTTGCTGAACGGGTACGATCTGAGTTGGGACGCAACCGCGATATTGTTATTAATACGGGAATGAGCGGCAATATCTGTGATAACATATTGGAAGATTTTGTGTGGAGGGTTAGTCAGTTTAAACCTGCAATGGTTTCAGTGATGATTGGCACCAATGATTGTGTCCGTACACAAATATCAGCCCAACACTTTAAAGATAAACTTACTTTATTGGTAAGCCGGATAAGAGAATTAAATGCCATCCCTATCTTACATACACCAAACTTTCTGGATGTAAAACAGGCGCCACATTGTAAACGCTTATCAGAGTTTGTGACTGTTGTTCGTGACGTTGCACAAGAGGTAAAGACCGTGTTAGTGGATAACTGGTCGTACTGGCAGGAAGCAACAGGGGATGATCAATCGCAAAGCGAATTATATAAAACATGGCTGGCCGATCCTGTTCATCCTAATAATAAAGGGCATAGGCAGATTGCTCAGCTTCTGTTTAAGTCTATCGAAATATTTGATGAAAAATCATTCGCCTGCAGAAATATTTCAAATTGAGATAGTCAGATATTTGACCTGATGGAGGATGACCCCGATGTAAGCTGTCTGCCGTTCTTAGTGCTAACCTGGATACCGTTGATATCATAAAAATACTGCGTTTTAATGCGGTGAAAGTTTTCACAGTCAATGATAATAATTCAGAAATATATGTATAAAAGAAAAGATAATTTTGCTGCATTACTTTTCATATTAGGCTTTATGTTTTCAGTTCTGGGGTTTGCGGCCGGAGTGAATGCTTTTTTTATTCCATTTGTGAAGGATGCATTTAAGATATCCACGGGCATGTCTTATCTGGTGATGACCGCAACGTATTCCGCCTTTATTTTATTTGGGATTCCATCGGGATTAATACTTAAAAAAATTGGGTATAAGGGAGGAATGGCCGTTGGGACAATATTAATAGGATTGGGCTTTTTAATAATCGGGCTGGCCGGAAAGATGGCGAATTTTCCGGTCTTCCTTGTGGCATTATTTGTAAGTGGAATGGGGCAATCTCTACTGATGGGAGCCCAAAGTACGTACATCGTTATTATAGGATCGAGAGAAAGTGCGCTCAGGAGAGGGGCTCTCATGGGCATCTGCCATAAAACCTCCTTTGCAGCAGCTTCATTGATTTTATCCGGATTTTTGGATCTGACTGATGTTCATGTGGAAGATGTGATCATGCCGTTCTATATCATTTCCGGTATTATGGTACTCCTTGGGCTTATCATAGTCTTTTTTGTGCCGTTGCCCGAAGTGAATGAGGAAGGTGAAAATGAGGAACCAGAATCATCTGCCAAATCAGCTTTTGCAGGCTCCAAAACAAGCATTTTTCAATTTCCCCATTTGCTTATGGGCTTTTTTGCATTATTCCTTTATATCGGCGGCGAGTTCATAGCTATGGGCTCTATTAATGATTATGCTACTGCGTTGAATTTGCCACATCCCGCAAATTATGTTTGGCTGGCATCAGGTGGAATGGTAGTGGGATACATTGCAGGTATCATACTAACCCCGAAATATTTATCGATGAGGCAGGCTGCTATCGTTTGCTCTTATCTTGGCATTGCTATAACCATGTTAATTTATATAACACCCGATGAAATAAATATTTACATGGTAGGTTTGCTCGGGCTTGCCAATTCATTGTTATATAGTTCTATATGGCCTCTTGCCATCACGGGCCTGGGTAAGTTTACAAAGATGGGGACTTCGATATTGGTGATGTCAATTACAGGTGGGGCAATTATACCTTTGTTGTTCGGCCATATCGTTGAGCTTTACTCTTATAGAACAGCTTATCTTATCTGCCTGCCCATCTTTCTTTTTACGTTATATTATGCTATTAGTGGTTATAAAGTCAGAAAGTTTTCTTGACAGTAAAAATACTTCTGTCGATCAGACCAGTTGACCATTTTTTAATTAGGACAAAACGTTAGCAACTATATTATTTAACAATAAAAACTGTATTTTGACTACATATATCAAACAGGGAAAAAGCGGTGCCCAGCAACAGGCAGAGGACCTGAAGGTGAAAGAAACCGTAGCAGCTATTATTGCGGACATCCAGGCAAACGGTGATGCTGCAGTGAGAAAATATTCGGATCAATTTGATAAATGGTCGCCTGCCGATTTCAGGCTGAACGAAACGCAGATTGATGAAATCATTCGCTCAGTGCCCGCACATGTTATCAGCGATATAGCATTTGCGCAAACGCAGATACGCAATTTCGCCCGCCGTCAGAAAGAAACAATCTCGGACCTTGAAGTGGAGACGCTTCCCGGGGTGACACTTGGCCACAAAAATATCCCGGTGGGCAGTGCAGGGTGTTATATACCCGGCGGCCGGTATCCAATGATCGCTTCAGCGCATATGAGCGTTATCACGGCCAAAGTGGCCGGAGTGGAAAGAGTCATCGCCTGTACGCCCCCTGTCAAAGGAAAAATTCCGGCTGAGACAGTTGCTGCCATGAAAATGGCAGGAGCCGATGAAATATATATCCTGGGAGGCGTGCAGGCTGTTGTTGCAATGGCTATTGGTACCGAGACGATTGATCCTGTGAATATGCTGGTCGGTCCGGGCAACGCTTATGTTGCAGAAGCGAAAAGGCAATTATTCGGCAGAGTAGGCATCGACCTGTTTGCAGGGCCGACAGAGACACTTGTTATCGCTGACGAAACAGCCGATGCGGAAATGGTTGCCTGCGATCTTCTCGGGCAGGCTGAACATGGGCCAACATCGCCCGGCGCACTCATCACCACATCGCGTAAGCTTGCAGAGGAAACGATTATTGAAATTGAAAAACAATTAAAAGTATTGCCTACCGCAGATATGGCCAGCGTGGCCTGGCGGGATAACGGGATTATCATGCTGGTGGAAAATGAGGATGAGGCCGTTACAGAAGCAAATAAACTGGCTTATGAACATGTGGAAGTGCTGACACGAAACCCCGGCTTTTTCCTGGAGAGAATGAAAAATTACGGGGCACTTTTCCTGGGGCCGCAAACGAACGTGGCATACGGCGATAAAGTGATCGGCACCAATCATATTTTGCCAACAAAAAATGCAGCAACGTATACCGGCGGCTTGTGGGTGGGAAAATTTTTAAAGACCTGCACTTACCAGAAGTGCACCGAAAAAGCGAGCGCAATGATCGGGGAATATGCCATGCGCCTGTGCGAAATAGAAGGCTTTGCCGGTCATCGCGAGCAGGCCGCATTGCGTGTGCGGCGTTATAGCAGCGGAACGTAGCCAATGCTTTTTGTCAGCGGCTGTTTACAGTCCGTTTTTCATTATTTTGTCGGCAAGCCCTGGCGAAAGCCGGTTGATGAGTCTTAGCAACTTTGTTTTATCGATGTAGCTTTCAAATTTGCCGGCTGTGAAGTTTTGTAGAAATTCATCGGTTAATTGTTCGGGTGTCATTTTTGATTTTCCACGTCATGCGGTCATTGGTGTGTTAATTAAAGCAGGTATGATTTCAAAAACCATTTTTAGCAATAATGAAAGTGGCAAACCTGTCAACTTTACTGGTGCTATTATGTTTGCCGAAACTTCTATAACAGGTATTGAATTTCCTGATAAAACAGCTTTTTCTTGCATCAAAGTTAATAATAGCACTAATATTCAGCTTAGCGCGTCAGTCCGCCTAATGCAAAATCGCATGTTAGTAACATGCTGTTTTAGTCTGTCGTTCGTTTATGTGTCCAAAGCCAGGCGTCCCCAATTTCTTCGTCTTGCACAATTTTAGTAAATGCAAAATTATTGTTCTCTAAAATTTTTGTTGAAGCATTGGGTTCGGGTGCTGTCTTTGCAGTAATTGTCAAGCTTTGGTCTGCCTGATATGCGATAGTTACAAGTTCCTTACAAGCAAACGATGCAATTCCTTGTCCTTCAAATTCTTTAAATGTCCAATAAGCAATTTCAACTTTTCCGTCTTTAGGTTGTCCAACAAAACCGCAGGAGCCAACAATTTTTTCTTGCATAACCACAAAGTAACCAACCCAGGGAATGTTGAAGCCGGTTTTAGGGTAAAAGTCGTCATACATTTTTAGAAGCTGCTGACAGTTTTCCGAAGCATACGCTTCATTTGTTTTGTTTTCGTTTAGCGTTATTGGTCTTAAATTCATTTTGTGTTTCTGCCCTGTTATTTTTGTCTGTGATTTCTTGTTTACGAATTTATGGTTGTTGCCTGACTTGCCGCTAACTTGTTTATATTTTTGGCAACTATACAAATATCTCAACCGTATGTCGGCTTGGTGCAGTTTCTATGTTGCTTATATATGCGGTAACTCGATGGTAAAGGTAATGGGGGAGATGGCAGACGATGACTTCCAGGAAGTGAAGAAATTGACCAAAGGGAATATCGAAAAATTAGAGCAGCGATTAAACGACTTAGCCATAGTAGGAACTGAAATAAAAGACCTGCTACCTTCTGCATTAAAAAAGGTCGCAAACATTGACAGGCGTTATGAGAATGGAGATATTGAAGAAAAAAGAATGATAGTGAGTTCGATGTTCCCCGAATTTTTGGAATTTGACGGGACACGACATCGAACTCAAAGATTAAATTCTGCGATAACGCTTATGTATCAGAATACCAGCAAATTACAGGACAAAAAAAATGGGACAAGCCTTTCTTTTTTAGACTTGTCCCAAGAAGTGACCCCTGTGGTACAAAACTCGAACCATTTTTTAGCGGATTTAAAGCTGTTGACCAATATTTCAGCAACATAATAAACTGGCTTTCAGTATGGCATTGTGATTTGGCAGACGCACCGCTTTACTGAAGTACGTAATTTTTTCAAAACAATATGTGGTGGAGAAGTCTGCAAAATATCAATCAATTAATGCCACAGTCTGTTGTACGGAAGCGGATACCGGATATGTGATCGGTGGAAATCCGGTTGCGGACAAGTGGCTGTACCGCTTCCCGCACAGCGGCGTTCCACCTACGGGGAAAGGAATGCCGATGTGCCGCCTGGGGGGCTTTAGGCGACCTTTATAGGTTGGGTAGTGAAGTTGTCAAGGTTGTGAAAGAAGCCTTTATTTTCGGTCATTCCGTGGCGGAAAAGGTTCCATAGCAGGGAGCAACCCATTTGGGCAAGAGAGGAATTAATGTACAGGTCTTGCTTTTCCAATGCTTCAGCCAGTGAACAGCTTGGGGTATTATCTGTTTCTTCAGACCGTTTCAGAAGTTCGCCATACTCATCCGTAATAAATGGCAGGCTTGCCACCGCCTGATATTTTTCAGACTGCGGTTGCTTGATTTTTCCGATAGTGGATAGCAGCACCTGCCCTGTGGACTGGCTGTTGCCGAAATCCATCCAGTATTTGGCTTGGTTGCGGTATGCCCTGTTATTATTTAATCCTTTAAGTATTTCAGCTATTTCAAACCGTGCCTTCACGCTGTCAACGCAGGAGATGTAAATACCTGCCTGTGCATGTTCGGGCAGCCTGTCCAAACTATCCCGTTCAAACTTTGTGGTTTCAGCTTTCCAGTTCGTGCCAGCCCATCTGTTGGAACGGTTTATCAGGGCAACGGACTTATATAGCCCTACCTCACATTCAGCAAACCGTTGTCTGCCTAAATTGGCATCTGTTACTATATCATCGTCCCAAAGCCTCACCGCTATCCCGGCATGTCCTAATTCATTCAGGCTGTAATTCATTTCTACCAATGCCGTTAGCACCTTTGAACCTGTGCCTCCAGCTCCTATAAGGTTTACCTCAATGGGGTTGGTTGGGGCAATCAGGTCATTGTCTGTAAAGTGTACTTTTATTTTATCCGTTTTCATCGT
>JBGAJL010000121.1:0-11895 GCA_044224935.1 Flavitalea sp. | reverse complement strand
GTTTCAGCCCTTTACCACTGATCTCGAACAAGAGGCTGTTGTCTCCTTTGATGGCCACCGCAACGGGCCTGGGCTTTGCGGGCGCTTTTTTAGCTGCCGGTTTTTTGACCTGGCCCGAGGAAAACACCGAATAACACAGGAAGAGGGTCAGCGTTAGTATTTTTCTTATACGCATGATAGGTACTTTTACTTATTTGTCTCCCGACGCTTCAATATAGAAAAAATTATTAGTAATCTTGTAGCAAACGAACCCTCCTATGCTTAAAGCATTAACCCTCCTGGCCGTAATAGCCCTGCCCCTGTTTATATTTTCCCAAGGTAAGAATTCAATTGTTTTTGGTAAGATCGATAAAGCCGATCTGCTGGCCACCTCGTGCCCCTACGATAAGGACGCTTCCGCAGAAGTGATTTCCAATACCGGCGAATACACATTTGATTTTATTAATGACACTTATTCGCAGACCCTGCGCAGGCATGTCAGGATCAAGATTCTTAAAGAGAAAGGTCTCGAATTTACCAACGTGAAACTGGTTTACCTGGACAAAATCCGGGAACAGATCACCAATCTGACCGCCGCCACCTACAATCTCGACGCGTCGGGAGAAATTATTACTACCAAACTCGAAAAAAATCTTATCTACGATAAGAAAGTAAATTCTTTTAGTTCCCAGAAAGTATTTACGATGCCGAATATAAAAGCCGGCAGCATTATCGAATATAAATACACTATTGTAAATTCAGACAGGCGCGAGTGGTTCCTGCAACAGGAGATTCCCGTCCGGTACAGTAAGTTTACTGTCGACTTTCCATCGATAGTAGATATTTACCTGAAGCCCTTCTGCATCCAGCCTTATGAATCAAAAGACCTTTCGGAATTCCGGCATACCATCAAAACATTTACGATGCAAAATATCCCGGGATTGCAGAATGAAGCTTTCATGTCCTGCTACCGGGATTATTTGCAGCGTATCGAGGTCTGGCCTACGGCGATAATGATTAATAATATCAAGCGCCCGCTGTTGCGTAGCTGGACAGAAAAGACAAAGAACATGATGCAGGATGAATCGTTTGGATTGCAATTGAAAAAATCGATTCCGCGTACAGCCGATCTGGATCTCGCGCTGCATAAGATCAGTGACCCTTTTCAGAAAATGAATACCATTTATGATTATGTGAGAACCAATATGGCCTGGGATGGAGTAGAAAATATTTATGCGCTTTCGGGAGTAAAATCGGCCTGGAAAGATAAAAAGGGAACTGCCGGAGAAATCAACCTCATCCTTGTCAACCTGCTGAAGGATGCCGGCCTCGATGCCTATCCCATGGTGGTAAGCACTCATGACAATGGCGCTGTATCCGGTTTGTTTCCCGATTTCTCACAGTTTAATAAAGTAATGGCGCTGGTAAAAATGGAGGGCCGGCAATATGTGCTTGACGGCACCGATAAATACACGCCTTCCTATCTTATCCCGGAGGAAGTGATGAATACGGAAGGGCTGGTGTTTGATGACAGCAATCCCAACAAATACTGGTGGGCCGAGTTATGGAATGAAAACAGCATGGAAAAAGACGTCGTGGCTTTCCAGGCGAAAATCAGTGAGAGTGGCGAAATGGATGGCCAGGCAGCTATCCGGAGCATGGATTATTCAAGGATCAAACGCGCACGCACCTATCTGCATAGCAAAGATGAATTTGCAAACCGCTACGGCCTTGCTTCTACAGAATCCATAAAAATTGACGGCCTGGAGCTGGAAGGCGTAGAAAAGGATTCAGTTCCGCTTGTTCAGAAATTCAATTTTCATACAACTTTGAATAAATCGGGCGACTACAGCTATTTTTCGACTAACCTTTTTACAGGTATGACCAGGAACCCATTTATTGCTGACAACAGGCATTCGGATGTGTTCTTCGGTACTAATCAGTCGCACGTAATTGTGGCCAGCATCAGTATCCCCGAGGGTTATGAATTTGAAGAACTGCCCCACAATCTGCGCCTGACGATGGAAGACAAGAGCCTCTCCATCACACGGATGGTTGTAGCTGAAAATGGCGTATTGAATGCAAGAATTACTCTCGAATATAAACGTCCTGTTTATTCTGCGGAAGAATACCCGGTGCTAAAGGAGTTTTATAAAAAGATGTACGAGTTACTCGACGAGCAATTTGTGATTAGGAAAAAAGCATAAAAGATGAAAATATGTTCTTTAGCCGGGAAAAAGATTGCCCTGGTATTTATCGCTGCTTTGTTTTCGGCCACCGGAGCTTCAGCGCAGCAGTATTATAATGCATCCTTTATCCCGGAAGAATTGAAAAAAGATGCAAACGTTGTAAAACGATTTGAAGAAGCCTGTTTTGAAATATCCGATATTGACAGGGCCGAATATAAATTGCATGCCGTATATACTGTGTTAAACAGGGAAGGAAACGGCTCGCTCTCTTTTGTGAAACTGACAAACAAATATATAAGTCTCGATGATTGCGATATCCGCGTGTATGATGCAACCGGTAAGCAGCTATCGCATTATAAAAGGAAGGATCTGCTCAAACAGGCCCCGGCAGACGGTTTGATTTCTGAAGGCATGTATAATTACCTGGAAATTCAGGCGCTCTCCTATCCCATCACAGTGGATTATAACTATACGATTAAATATACTGGCACTCTTTTTTATCCGCATTATGCTATCCAGGAAGCAGGGGAATCTGTTGAACAATCCTCTTTTTTACTGAAGACTATAAAAGATCCCGGCGTGCGGTTTAAGCCGTATAAAACGGATATTTCTCCTGAAAAAACAGAAGACGGAAAAACCATTACCTATAAATGGTCGGTGAATAAACTTCCTGCCATAAAAGCAGAGACTGGTTCGGCAGAGGGTTATATGACTACTCCCGCGATAATCTTTGCGCCCAATAAATTTGCTGTTTACAACAGCCCCGGCGATATGAGCACCTGGCAAAATTTTGGCCGCTGGGAATGGGAGCTCATTAAAGACCTGGATGAATTGCCCGAAGAGAGAAAGACTTTTTTCAGGAATCTCGTTAAAGACGCTCACAGCGATGCAGAAAAAATTTCAATCGTATATAAATACCTGCAGCAGAACTTCAGGTATGTAAGCATTCAGCTTGGAATCGGCGGCTACCGGCCTTTCCCGGCGAAATTTACTGATGAGAAAAAATATGGCGACTGTAAAGGATTGAGCTTTTATACGTATTCGGTACTGAAAAGCCTGGGAATAAAGAGTTATGTCGCTCTCGTCAATGCGCAGTACAATAATGTTCCCGTGGATCCTGCTTTTCCGTGTAATAATTTCAATCATATGATCCTTTGCGTGCCTCAGCCGAAGGATACCATCTGGCTGGAATGCACCAGCAATACTTCCGACTTCAATTACCTGGGTAGTTTTACGGAAAACCGTTATGCATTGCTGATTACGGAAAATGGAGGCGCGCTGGTGCCCACGCCTGTAAGCCAGGCTGCAAAAAATAAGATATGCTTTACTACTAAAATTGATTTGTCTGAAGATGGCTCCGGCAAGTCATCTTCCCTTTTATTACTGAAGGGAGATGCGCGTCAGCAGTATTATGACCGTATTACGGATAAAAGCGATGAGCAAAAGAAACTAATCGTTGACGGTTTGGGGTTTAAGCAACCGGATAATTTCAATCTGAAAAAGCTGGACCGGGAAAATGTGGAGATCAACCTGGATATTGAAAAAGTTCCGCAGTTTACGTCGGGCAATAAAATGTTCCTGAACCCCAGGATAAATCGTTTCTGGTGGATCGTAATGCCGTCTGCCCCGATGCGCCGGACGGATTACTTCTTTTACTATGCGGTCGATAAAACTGATTCGACAATTTACCAGCTACCGGAGGGATTTACAGCAGATGCATTACCCAGGCCTGCCGACAGCAAATGCGCCTATGCTACCTACAGGACCAGTTATGTTTATGACAAGAACAAAAACCAGGTAATCTGCACGGCAAGGCTGATGCTTACAAAAAACAGGATTCCTGCTGCGCAGTACGCGGAGGTGAAAACATTTTTCGACGGAGTAATCAGTGATGAGGGCCAAAAGCTGGTTATCAGAAAAAATTAGACTTCAGCTATTGCTTCGTCGCCATATACCTGGTCGCGGAATTTTAGCGAAGGGGAAGGAATAAAATCGCCAATACCCAGGTCTTTCCATTTTTTGTCAACCGATTCGATAGTGGATGCATCGGCAATGATCACGTTGGGCCAGTCGCGCTGAAAGTTGTCAAACGCTTTTGTTTTGAGTGTGCCATCGAATCCCATGGAGGAAAATGTTTTTCCCGGAAACTGCACCGATGCCCGTTGTGCCAGGAAACTGTCGCGTTTGGGATCAAGGTTATTACAGAACCGCCACAGTGCCAGCGGGAGGTCGTTGGCATCAACCGTGTGTTCGACATACAGGATCATTTTAATTCCTTCGAGCGCAGGCATATCGCAGATGTTTTTATGCAATTCTTTTACATGCCCCGCCCTGTTTTTTTTCATACTGATAACCAGGCATGGAATATCGAGCGGCAATAAATCATCGTTGATTATTTTAATTTCAGGAAATTCCGCAAGAACATTTTCTTTAGTAAAATTTATTTTTACCGGCAGCAATTCGTTTTCATTTTTTTCTTCTTCAAATTTCCAGGTACCATCGATACACATTTTTCCTCCGAACCCTAATTTGCTGCAACTGTGATCCAATACATCCATCGGCCCCTGCGAAAAATAGATATCGGCGGCCGGATCGAGGTTTTTGAAAACTTCCTGCGTGAGCTGCCTGTAATCCGATAATGCAAAATGCTTTTCCCGATCATGCGGCGCACCGGTGAGCACAAGAATCTTATTGAACATCATCTGGCCCGCACCCCACATGGCATTCATTACCTTCTGGCCCTGGCCGGCATATTCCTTCATTATTTTTGTGATCACGAGATTGTGAAAAACACCTTCTACCGGCATTTCCATATCCTGTATTTCCGGAACCATTGTCATTTTAATCGGCGCCAGGAATATTCTTTCCGTGGCTTTGCCCAGCCAGGCATCTTCCTGCGGCGGAATGCCCACTATCGTTGCCGGGTACACGGGTTTTTTTTTGTGCGTGATGGCTGTAATATGAAATCGCGGGTACCAGTCGGGCAGGGAATAATAACCGGTATGATCGCCAAAGGGACCTTCCCAGATCATTTCTTCATTGGGATCTACATATCCTTCGATAATAAAATCAGCATCTGCGGGCACTTCGATTCCGGGCTGTGTAATACATTTTACCAATTCCACTTTTTTCTTTCGTAAGAATCCCGCCAGCATGTATTCATCTACATTTTCCGGCAATGGCGCCGTGGCCGAATAGGCATACGCCGGATCGCCGCCCAGGGCCACTGCGACCGGCATTTTCATGCCGCGCTTTTTATATTCATTAAAATGCTTTGCGCTCACTTTGTGTTTGTGCCAATGCATGCCCGTTAACTGCGGGCCAAAAACCTGCATACGGTACATACCCACGTTGCGCGAATGCGTATTGGGATCTTTGGTGTGAATAACAGGGAGCGTAATAAAGGGCCCGCCATCCTTTGGCCAGCAGGTGATGACAGGCAGTTTGCCGATATCCGGGTACTTCATAATCACTTCCTGGCATTCGCCCCTGCCCTTTTTAACAGCGGGCATAAGAGCGGCAAACTGGCTGAGCCTGGGAAGCAATTTTAATTTATCCAAAATGCTTTCTTTGGGAGCGGATAGCATTTTAAACAGGCCCTCAATTTCTTTTGCCACGTCGTCGAGATGGTTAACGCCGAGGGCCAGGCACATTCTTTTCTCACTGCCGTATGCGTTCATCAGCACGGGGAATTCATAACCGGTGTTTTCGAAAAGCAGGGCTTTGCCGCCACCGGGCGTTTTACTTATTCTGTCGGTGATCTCGGCGATTTCCAATTTGGGATCGACATAGGTTTTTATACGGATGAGCTCTCCGGCTTTTTCTAACGTATCAATAAAATGCTGCTGGTTGCGATAGGCCATTGCTGTGATTGTACGGCAAAAATACGACAGGGAGTATTGCTAGAGAACGGATCTCGGGCAGTCGGTGTTGCCCAGAGGGGATTTTCCAAACAATTTTCCTTCTTTATCGGAGAGTCCGATGGAAACGGTTATGCCATGGAAATAATACCAATCTTTATACTTTGGGCCTCCCCGCAGACCATTTACAGGATAGGGCGGCGCGTTTTTATCAATTTCACCTGCACGATAGGAAAGCTCTACCGCCTTGGGCCCCCGCTCGGCCAGGAGTACGGCTGGATCTGCATAATGGTTGCTCACATCATCAAGATAATCGGTGGTCGTGGGCCTGAAGCCGAATTCATAACCGATCACCGTTTTGGGTGTGATCCTGAAGCGTATACCGCCACCCATGGGGATCGAAAAAGCTATGCGGCTGTAGGGTTTCCTGTCTGGATAGATACTTAACCCCTCGCCTTCTGTACTTAGCGGCTGCAGGTAATATTTGACGCCTGTGGAATCGTGGGTGTAAGGATTGAAATGAAATGCAGCGATCCCGGCGAAAATATAGGGAGTGAAATTTTTCTTTGTGATATCCATCAGGGAATATTCAGCAACGACGCTGAATTCCTGTACGGATGATGTAAAATTAAGGTTCCTGGCCCGGTTGAGCGGCCGGGTGGATGTTTTGTCGTCAGCGCTCATCTTACCATATAAAAGCCCGACACGAACTGCGAATTTTGGAACGATTACGGCATTGATATTCGCTCCAAAAGAGGCACCGGCTCCTTCACTGGTAAATCTTTTTTCCTGGAGATCTCCGTAATAATTAGACATTCCGCCGAGAAACGTCAGGTTTATCCTTTGCTGTGCCCCAACGGAGGCCGGAAGCAATAAAAATAGAAAGATTGTTCTCCCCATAAATGCGATTTATAACTTCGGTTCCTGGCGGGATAATGAATGTTCATGCAAGCTAAGGATGATGGATGAGATTGCAATCTGCTGTTTAAATTAAGGTAAATTTTTAACAATATTTACCCGATGATCTTTCCCATTCCTTTCGATATAACAGGGTGAATCTTCACAGCCAATGCTCTATCAGAAACGGATAATTGTGTATCTTTTTGCCATGATTGGTAAAAGGGCTGCAACAATCCATAATTTTCTTTCTGATGAGCTGGAATTGCAGCGGTTATACGTTTCGGGTTACCCGGCAGCGGAACGGTATGTTTTGAAAAATAACGGAACCAGCGATCATGCAAAGGATATTTTCCAGGAGGCGTTTATCGCTACCTGGAGAAACATAAAGCTGGGTAAGTTTATTCCGGAGCATGAGAATGCATTTGCGGCTTATCTGCTGCGGGTGGTCAGGAATAAATGGATCGATCACCTGCGCTCGGCACAGCATAAAAAGTCGGTGGCCCTCCACGAAATGATCATCGACCAAAAAGAGGAGGAACTGCCACTTCCGGATCAGGATGAAAAATTAGATAGGATACGCGAACGGTTTGAGCAGTTGGGTGACACGTGCAGGCAGCTGCTGACCCGGTTCTACTATAAAAAGGAATCGCTAAAAACAATTTCAGAGTGGTTTGGATGGACAGAAGCAACGGCCCGGAACAATAAATACAGATGTATCGAACGGCTGAGGGCATCTTTACAAATTAAATAGTCTTAATTGGCAAACGAATACGAAATACCGGAACAACGTTTTGAAGAAGTAGAACGGTTTCTTTTGAACCGGATGAGCGAAGAGGAGGCAGCGCAGTTTACCGAAAAGATGAACAGCGATCCGTTGTTGCAACGGCAGATAGCGGATTTGCGCCTTATTGTTATCGGCATAGAAGAATCTGGCCTTAGGGATCAGTTCAACGAATTTCATAAGGGTATTGCAAACGGTCCGGTACAGAAAACTGTTCCGGTATTCCGGCGCTGGCTGATTGCTGCTTCTATACTGATTATCTTTTCCGCTGCGGCATGGCTGTTTTTAAGGCCCTCGAAAAGTGAGCGGTTATTCGACAGTTATTTCAGGCCGGATGCGGGGCTGGTCACTCGCATGGGACCCTCGGATAACTATGCTTTCGGCCGTGCTATGGTCGATTACAAAACAGGAAACTACCGTAAGGCTATTGAAGCCTGGCATAATTTACTGGCAGCCAGTTCCGGTAACGATACACTCAATTATTTCCTGGGCTCGGCAGAACTTGCATCGAAAAATCCGGGAGCGGCTATTGAATATTTCAATAAAGTACTGCAGGACACGGGCAGTAATTTCAGAAATGATGCCAATTGGTATCTTGGCCTTTCCCTGCTGCTTGAAAATAAAACCGGAGAATCCATTCCTTACCTCGAAAGATCAACCAACCCCGAAAAGGAAAATCTTCTGCTAAAGCTAAAGGAATGATACAAAAGCCGGGGATAATTATTTGCATTCTTTTATTTTCTGCACAGTTTGTTTCCGGCCAGGATGCATTGCGTTTGATCGATAGTTATCGCGATTCAGCGAAATATTATGAAGCGCTGAACAAAAACCTGCAGGCCTACAATTTCACCGAAAAGGCTTATCGGCTGATGCTTTCCGATCCCAAAACCAACCGCGAGAAACTTGCGAGAACAATCAGCGACCTGGGAACTTTTGCTTTCCGCATGGGTAATGTTTCCCTTTCGGAAAAACATCACCGGAAGGCGATAGAAACCGCCTTTTCGCTCAGTGATCCCAATTACGAATGCCTGTACCTGTCGGCAAACAATATGGGAAGTATTATGTGGTTCGCCTCAAAGATGGACAGCGCTTTGTACTATTTCAATATCGCGATCAGTGCCGTATCGAAAATGGATACCGCTCCATTGAATAAGTATTACCGCCCAGCGGTTTTATATAATAACCTGGCTGGTATTTACGGTGTGCAGGGCAAAGCCACCGAGGGGATCAATGCAATGAAGAAAACAATTCTTTTATTGCAGTCCTTTCTTGCCACAGCAGATTCTTCCACGCGCAAGGACAATGCCCTTCATTTCCAGTTCGAGGCCACCGATAATCTTGCAGGGATCTACAAAGAGCTGGGTGATTACCGGAAAGCCGGCGACCTGCTGACGCACTCCTATCAGCAAAAGCAGAAAACACTTCCTCCCGGTGATCCGGATACCTATAAATCGGAAGTATTGATCGGGCAATTGCAGTATGCCCGCAAAGAATATGATAAAGCCGAACGGCTGTTGCTGAAGGGTGTAAAAGGATTTGATAATGCCGATGGTGATTTCCTGTTTTGGAAGGCCGATGCTTACAGCACGCTTGCGCTGACCTGTGAAGCCACGCATCAGCCGCAAAGGGCAGCGGCATATTTTGCGATGGCAGATAGCCTTTACGAGGCATCGGCAGAAGGCGAATACGATAATATTTACCTGCAGTTTCTGCGCGATGCATCGGGATTCTATGCACATAATAATTTTCCCGGGCTTGCCCTGGCAAAAGCAATGAAAGGATATAATTATATCCGGAAAACCGAAGGCGAAAGATCGCTGTCGGGCTTTTACCAGGTGCTTAACCTCGGGGAGGTTTGTTTTGCAATGAAAGATTTTTCCCGCGCACTTACGTACAGTGAAAAAGCGCTCAGTATCCTTAACAACCTGATGAATTCCGGCCAGGACATGATAGATTCGGTAAAGATGGAGTTGAAAAAACCGGCTGCACTTTTACTGCTGTCAAAAGCACAGTATGAGCTGCCTGAAACGAAAAATGCGCCATTGCTGAAAAACATACTTCTGCAATTAAAAGAAGGGCTGCGTATACTTGAAAAAAGACGTTCGGTTTTATCGGATATGAACGATATTAACCTGCTGATCGCGGATCATAAGGACATCATCGATTTCATAAAAAAGATTACACTTGAATTGTATCTCTTAACGAATGATCCTGCCTATTCGGAAGAGCTGATCAGCTTCCACGAATCGGGATTGTATAACCGTATCCGCTCGAGGCTCAATGGACAGGATTCATTGCAGTTTGCCAATGTCCCGGTTTTGGTGCAGAAGCAGGAGAAAGAGTTGAAAAATAAATTGAAAAACACTCTTGCAGATACCGGAACGCATGACGAAAAAATGCGCAGATACCTGCATGCAGAAGAAAGCTGGAAATATTTTCTGGATACGCTGCAGAAGAATTACCCGGCCTATTATAAAATGCGCTATGCTTCTATTTTCAATTCGCTGGAAGACATTCAAAGCAGGATACCGGTACGGACTACTCTTATCCGCTTTATGTTTGCCGGCGGACGGATTATGGCGCTTGTTGCTGACAAGGAACAAAAACAATTTATTCAGTTGGACACCATAGGGCTCAGGCGTGAAATTGAAGATTTGTATTCCTTCTCATCCCTGCCTGCAGAAACAGGAGAAACGCTTTATCAATTGTATAATAAATTATGGCGGCCATTAGAGAAAGCTATCCGGTACAATAAGATAATCATTATTCCGGATGGCATTTTATTTAATATAAATTTTGAAATACTGACCCCTGTCCGGATAAATCGTTTTGAGGAGCTTGCCAGTCACAGTATTCTTTCTGACTATACCATTTCGTATAACTACAGTCTTTTTCTCATAGAAAATGCGGAAAACAAAAAACAGGCTGATAATTTCATAGCGTTTGCACCGGGGTTTTCGGATGAGAGCAAAAATGCTTACCGGAAAATAGCTGATTCCGGGCTGGATGCCGACATGCAATATTTGTCTTTATTGCCTCAGCCATTTACAGTGGAACTGGCAAAAAAAACTTCCGACCGGTTTAATGGCAAGTTTTATGAGGGCGACAACAGCACCACCACTGCATTCAGGAAATATGCCAATGGGCACCGCGTTATACATCTCGGTACGCACGCAGAAGCAGACAATCTTCATCCGCAATATTCGCGGCTTATTTTTTCTAAAAATGTATCCGATAGCAATGCCGACAATAATCTTTATCTCTTCGATATTTATAATTGCGATCTCCGCGCCAACCTGGCGGTGCTGACAGCTTGTGAATCAGGCAAGCCGGGCTATGAAGATGGCGAGGGGTTGGTTTCGCTGGCGCATGCATTTAATTATGCAGGCAGTGAAAGTATCGTTACCAGTCTTTGGGAAATTGATGAATACAGTTGTTCAGTGATTATTGAACATTTTTACCAGTATCTTGCTGATGGAATGTCGAAAGACGAAGCGCTGCGCAAGGCTAAGCTTGATTATCTGGGACAGACCAGCGGCCGTGCGCTTGCACCGCAATACTGGGCCGGGTTAATCATTATGGGTGATGTTTCCCCTATGGCATTTGATAAAAGCGCTGATCACAGGAAATGGATTATTATTGCGGGCTTTACGCTGATCGTATTGGTGGTGTTAATCTTTGCGTTCAGGCCTTCAGGTGAAGCGAAACCATCACATAAAACCATGTGATAAAAGGAGCAGTTCTACTATGAGAAAAACAGGTCTGTCTGTAAAATTTCTTAATTTCTATTTTTCACCTCTAAAACGAAATCAAGCGGTACGCCAACAATTTCTGCAATTTTTTCATCAGGGTGATCGGTATGCTGCAGCAGGAATATTACAAAGGCGGTATTTCTTTCTGCCGTGGCTATTCGTGCGCCTTCTTCCAGGCCCTGTTCCTGCCCCTGCAGATAGCGGATGTCTGTTTTTAAATCATAAACAATAGGCATGGTTTGTTCCTCCTCTACAATAATGTGTTGAATGTTTCTTAATTTCCCGAGAATCTCCAGCTGTGCGATCTTTCTTTTTAATTCCTGCTCATCGGGATATAATAACGACTGTAATTTATATAATATTTTCCTGACAACCGCTCTTTTCTCCTCCTGTTCTGTTCTGCCGGCCAGTACCGCCAGCAATAGTTCTCCCGG
>JBGAJL010000120.1:0-12095 GCA_044224935.1 Flavitalea sp. | reverse complement strand
AGCTTTTTCCTCGATCAGATTGAGCGTTCTGATCACGCTGCTTTGCGGCGCATCGACAGTCAACGCCGGCGTAATATTATAAGAAACACTTACATCTCCGGATTGCGTAAAAGGATAACAGAAGTATCCCATCCAGTAATATAAATACAGATCCCCGGTATTTGGTGATGATTGATTCACCAGCACATCTGCCAGTATAATATCAGGTGTGGCGCTGGTCTCTGTTAATTGCCTCGGATTGTAGTTTACATCCACCCATTTTTTGCAAGCAGAAAATGTGCATATCATCCAAATCAGCGCAGTCAGCCTGATTGTATATTTTGTAATGGTCCGCATTTTAATATTATTGATCATTTAGAAAAAAATCATTCAGCGCATTAAAATCCAGCATTCAGGCTTACCCCGAAAAAGCGGCTGCCCCCAATAGAGCCTTCGCTGAATATTCCATTCAGATTACTTGCTGCTTTCTGATCGTCTCTGACCACTGTGCCGGCGCCTGTTGTTAATTCGGGATCCCCCCAGCGGTTGGCTTTTGGATACAGCGAAAACAGGTTGCGCGCGGCCAGCGTCAGGGTGAGTTGTTTGATCGCTTTCGTATTGAATTTCCACTCATAGCTCAATGCAACTTCTCTCAGCTTCCAGAAAGTACCGTTGACCAGGAAATTGGTTTCTGCCTGTGCATATAAATTGTAATAGTCAACGCCGCCCGACTTCATGGCTATACTGGTATTGGGTTGATACTTCCCGGAACCATCATCATACACAGAATTGGGAAATATAAATTTCTGCCGATCGTATTGCGCGGTGACTTCAGCAGTTCCATTCAATACTGAATAATTACCGCTACGGAAGTAATGATTATAACCTCCGCGGTATTCGCCAACGATATGCAAGCCCAATTTTTTCCAGGTCAAATGAAGATTAAAGGAGCCCATGTACATAGGCAATGATCTGCCCCCCAATAAAAAATTCACATAATCGACTGAGGGCAAGCCGGTGCCGGCATCAACAATTACATGGCCCTGATCATCGCGTTTCCAATCAGCCACACTGTACGTGAATGCAGGCAATCCTACTTTACTTACCGTTGCACCGCTACCTGTATATACCATCGGACCACCAGGCAATGAGCCTACCACTGAACCGGGGTCCAGAATACCACCCAGCGAAAGGATCCTGTTATCATTAATGGAAAACATTCCTTCAACACTTGCCGCAAACCCATTAGGCAGCTTAAAAAGCGGATTGAGATGCAGATCGAATTCCCATCCGTAATTTAAAAAATCACCAATGTTATCGACAGTTTCTGAAGCGCCTGAAAACGGAGCAATCTGCCGCTGCGCAATTACGCCATTATTTCGCTGCCGGTAATAGGTGACATCCAGATAGATCCGGTCCTTCAAAAATTCCGCAGCAACACCATACTCCTGGGAGATTACATTTTCCGGTTTAATGAATGGATTAGGAAACGATGATCCCCCGAAATTATAAGACAGCACATTGGCATAAACATCACCCAACGTTAATATAGATTCCGCCTGATAAGGTTCGATATTCATATTCGCGGTTCTTGCAACAGATGCACGTAAGCGAAGAGAAGAGAGATATTTATTTTTTACAATTGCCGGGATGGCTTCATTTAATACAACAGAAGTGTTCGCTCCATAATAAAAGTTTTTATTTCGCGCCACCGCGGCAATCTTCGAATCCCAATCCTGCCGCCCTGTCAACTCTATAAATGCCCAATCTTTATAGCCAAGGGTGCTTGTGCCAAAAAAAGAATATGAGCGTGTTTCTACCCTGAATTGCTCTACAGATGCGGGATAACTATTAAAAATAATATTATACACGGGAACCAATAGTGCCCCGGCCCCGGCCTGCATTTTATTGCTCACATTATCCCTGATGGAATTACCCAGTGTTGTCTTCCACGCAAACTTTTGCATATTAAACTGAGTGTTCACCAGCAGATCATTGCTGAGTGAGGAGTATACAGTTTGCAAATTGGACACAGAAGCCGGCCGGTCTCCGCTGGCGCTAATGGAGCGGCCGTTGGTTTTTCCAAATTGCGTATAAATAACAGGCTCGGATGTGGATACCTGAACATTACCATAATAATTCAACCCGGTTCGATTCGTTACCTTGAGCCAGCGTAACGGACTTAAAGTAAGCGTCAGATTGCCAAAAAAGGCGTTGTCCGTTTTGTTTAACCGGTTCAGTGCGATATCCTCATAAGGATTACTCGCATTATCCGCCCAGTAATGATTGCGATCGGCCCATTTATAATTTCTAAAATCTTTATAACTGGTGATAGGAATATGCGCTGGCAAGCCAATCACCGCAGGCTGATTCGGATAAACATCTGAAACGGACCTGGTAAATCCCATGTTGAGCCGGGTATGTACCGCCCCGAACTGTCTTCCTGAATTCAACAGCAGCGAATAACGGTTGCTTCTGTCGTCCGGAGTGAGGCTGCTAACGTAAGCATGTCCCGCGCTAAGATAGAAATCAGACCGGCTATCACCCTGGGAAACCGAGATATTATTTTGAATGGTCTGTGCTACGTTCCAGAATTTGAAACGTTCATCAGTATATCGGTAGGGCACCATTTGCACCTCTCCGTTTTCATCCGGGCGGCCGATCGGCACCATTTCACCGGTAAACGCCGGCCCCCAGCTACTGAGTGAACCATGCGGATCATAAATGCCCTGGTCAAACTGGTCCATAAAGCTGCCGGTTCCAAATTGCTTTTGAAGTTTAGGATAGCGCTTGTCTATGGTTTGCAGCATAGTAGAATGCTTGAAACTGATCTGTGGTTTTGTTCTGCCCTTTTTTGTATTAATAATGATCACTCCGTTTACGCCTTCCGGGCCATATAATACAGCTCCATTGGCCCCTTTTAAAATATTGATGCTTTCAATATCATTCGGGTTGATGCTGTTAATGAATTCCAGCATCACATTGGCGGATTGCTGATCGGCTCCAAATGAAAACGGAGAACCATTCAATACGAACAGCGGAAGATTGTTCGTATTGTCACCAAAAGAACGAAGGCCGCGTAATAACACACGTATCTGAGGGTTGATGCCAGCGCTGGTCGTTGTCAAATTCAATCCCGAAACTTTTCCGGTAAGACCTGCCAATAAATTGGAAGGATTTGCGCGGTTCAGCTCTTCACCGGAAAGTCTGACCGCAGAATAACCCAATTCTTTGGTCCTTTTCTCAATACCGTACGCTGTCACCAGTACCTCCTTCCCTTCCGATATCTTCAGATGAATATTAATCAGTAAACTTCTTCTGCCGGAAACATCCACTTCTTTTGTTTCTATATTGACGCCCGATACCACCAATACTGCATTTTCATCGACCCCATTTAAGGTAAATTCGCCTCTTTCATTGCTTGTCGTAGCCCTGGCAGTTCCTTTGATACTGATGGTGGCTACAACAGGATCTCCTTTATCATTCAGAATCTTACCGGTCACATCGATAGGTGGTGATAACACAGGATCTGCTCCGGGAAAAGATAATACACGGGCAGAAGACTTGTCAACGCGTGACAATAATGAAATAAATACGCTTTGGCCTTTGACGGAATATTTTAAAGGCTGGGAGATAAAAACTTCATGAAGAAATTGCTCCAGGGGCAAATTCAGCGCATCAATCGTTACGGGTGCAGCTGCGCGCATCACAGTCCTGGGATACATAAATAGAAATCCTGTTTGCTTCTCCACCGATTTGAGAACGGTATGTAGAGGCACATCCTTCCCCGAAAATGTTACGTTTTGAGAGAGGCCTTTAGCGTACACATTTAAAATACCCGCAGTCAGAAATAACACAGTCAGCTTCATGATCAACACTGTTTTGGTTATTCCACCATGCCTTTGAGTGATATCGACGTTAAGGCGTGAGGCGATGGTGGCACTGTACCAGGGCCTCAACCAGGCTGACCCGATACAAATAGCAGTTTTTAACATACTTTCGCATTGTTTGGGTGATAAAAAGCAGTCTTACCGAGACTATTTGTTTTTTGTTTACCCGGCATTCGGCCAGCGATGTTTCCCGCATCCCTGGCTTTTTATTTCGGGCAAGTTGAAAAAATTGTTTGATCAGGTGATTAATTCATTTCATGATATTATTGCTTTGTAATTTATAAGACGATTAAATTATTTCCATCGAGTTCAAACCTTACACCCATCTCCTGCAACACTTCCAAAACATCTGAAAGATTTACATTCCGGTACATTTTTCCTTCAAAGCTTATATTCGACATGGAACTTTTATAGTGCACCTGTATACCGTACCATCTCTCCAATTGCCGCATCACCGTTTTCAGGTCAGCTCCGTTAAAATCAAATATTCCATTTTTCCAGGCCAGCGTTTGTGCAAGATCAACTCCGGAGAGTACTTTTATTCTCGAACCGGCATCGGCCGGGTCAACTTCAGCTTGCTGTCCGGGTTTAAGTATTATTTTTTCATCATTTTGCCCTACACGAACACTTCCTTCGATAAGCGTTGTCCTCAGCACATTTTCATCCGTATAGGCGTTTACATTGAAACGTGTACCCAGTACCTCCACAGATGATTTTCCATTCACATCGACTATGAAGGGTTTCGATTTGTTCCCGGCTATTTCAAAATACAATTCACCCGTGACCTTCACCTGTCTTTTATTTCCGGAAAACACCGTGGGAAAACTAATGGAGCTTTCAGCATTCAGCCACACCTTAGTCTTGTCCGGAAGAACCAACTGGTATTGGCCGCCTCTTGGTGTAGTCATGGTGTTCCAAACTGCCTCTCTACCGGCTGATCCATCGGGATTGTATTCGATTTGATCACTGGCGGTTTTGATTACCTGAACATTTCCCTGATTTGCCACCTGGCCGCCAGATATACTGTCCAGTATAAGGACATGGCCATCGCCAAGGGTTAATGTGGCTTTATTGCTTCCGGGTTTAATTGCAGCGGCTGAAGCCAGCAGCCTTCCCTGGTCTTTGAATGGCCGCTTCCTGGAAACACTGATAGTGATAGCTGTTCCGGCAATAAGAATAACCGCCGCAGCCCACCACCATCTTCTTAAGAAATGCACGCGGTGAGCAGGATAGTCCGGCGTGCGGAGTCCCTGATCGGGATCAATTGCAGGCATTATTATTCCCGAAGCATTGCGTTCCGATTCGGCAAACAACTGAAATCCTTTCTTAATATTATTTAAATCGGTGTATTCTTCTACTTTGTCCCGATGTGCATCGGAAATCGCTTTTAATTGCTCAAGGAGCACCTCTTCTCCGGCCGTTAACTGGCCCGAGACCTTTTTGAGTAATAAACTGGCTATCTGGTCTGCTGAAAGATTCATCATGAGCGTAACATAACTACTATATACAACGCAGGTGTTCTAGCGTGGCACAAATGGAACTATTTTTTTTAAAACAGTAAAATAACCGGGTAAAGAGCCAAGCGCAATGATTAGTAAAGGTGCATTTTTTTTAATCCAGTTCCGGATCATTTCCAGCGCCCTTTTTTTCTGGCTGCGAACAGTGCCGGGGCTTGTTTTCAGAATCCCGGCAATTTCTCCCGCACTCCGTTCCATTTCGAAAAAAAGCTCAAAGATCCGTTTATATTCTGCAGGTAAGCTGCTGACCGCCTGGCTGATTTTCGACATCATTTCCACCTGGGCCAATTCCATCTCTAAAATATCTGTCATGGAAGTATCCGGAATTTCCAATTCCCCGAACCCATTCATATTGTAGCGCTTCGATTTGAGCAGGTTGATGGCCCTGTTGCGGGCAGTGATAAACAGGAAATTGCGGATATGGATATCGGAACGCATTTTGTTCCTGGATTGCCAAAGTGCAATAAAGGATTCTGAAACAATATCTTCCACATCCGCTACATCATCAAGCATGCGGCGAACATAATAATATAGCTTCACCTTATACATACTATGAATAGATGCATAGGCCCAATTGTCGCCCGTCTGTAGCCGACTGGCCAAACCTGCCGAACCTGCTTGTAATAATTCCTTATCCTTCAACTGGTTGCTTTAATGCTTTCCAGCGTAAAGTAAAACAATTTGGGAATATTAGAATTGAAGGATCCCCACGATAAATCCAGATTGGAAACGGCAGACCAAACACTTACAATAAACGGATTTTTGATAACTGCTTACTTCCGATTCTTACATGTCTAACTCCCGTGGGCATGTAGCACAGCATCATATTTACCGGCTGACAACCGAAAAGCAAAAAAGTCGCGGCTACCCATAAAATAATTTCCGGGCAACAATCCTCCTGACGGATTATATTCAAAAATAAGTAAATATTTCACAACATGTATACACAAGTATATTTATCCCTTATCTTTGATATGAGGACCTCCTTCCCTCCTGCATAATATAATAACACCGGACCAACATCGATAACAAAGTGAAACGAATTACAAATTCTGCGAACACTGCTGACGTAAATAATCATCAATAAATAAATAATAAAATGGCAGAAAGAAAAAAATATCTTTTAATTGTCTTGTTCCTTTGTAACAGCATATGTTCATTTGCCCAGAAAATCGAAACCGCCACTCCCGAGTCAGCAGGGTTTTCTTCTCAGCGCTTAAAACGCATCGACGAAGCAATGAAGCAATGGGTAGACAAAGGATGGATGCAGGGGGGATCGGGTATGATCATCCACAACGGAAAAATCGTTTATTACAATGCAATCGGGTACAACGAGCCGGAAATAAAATCACCGCTGCAACGGGACGCCATTTACCGCCTTGCATCGCAGACAAAAGCCGTTACCAGCGTGGCGATCATGATGCTTTATGAAGAGGGAAAACTATTGCTGGATGATCCCGTCTCCAAATATATTCCCGCGTTCAAAGGACAGCAGGTACTGGACAAATTCAATGAGGCAGATACTACCTACACCACCGTACCCGCAAAATCGGACATTACAATAAGACAACTGCTTACCCATACTTCCGGGATCGGTGGTTATGCAAATGTAGGCAGCGACAAAGTGAATGCCATTTATGTAAAAACGGGGATAAGACCCGGTCTCGATATCCATGATGACAATTTATTGGATGCAATGAACCGGCTTGCCAAACTGCCATTGGTGCACCAGCCCGGCGAAAAACTGACCTACGCATATGGCACAGAACTGCTGGGCTGCCTCGTGGAAGTGATCTCCGGCATGAGCCTGGATCAATTTTTCAAAACTAAAATTTTTGATCCGCTCGGCATGAAAGACACCTATTTCCATCTGCCAAAAGAAAAGGCAGGAAGACTGATTTATTTATATGAAGATAAAAACAACAAACTTGTAAAAGCACAAAACGGGCTTTTGAACGACAAAAAAGCTACCCCCGATTACCCGGTACTATCCAGCACCTATTACAGTGGCGGCGCCGGCCTCAGCGGTCCCATTTACGATTATGCAATTTTTCTCCAGATGCTGCTGAACGGTGGTAAATATAACGGGAAACGAATCCTGGCCCGGAGCTCCGTTCGTATAATGACCACTGGGCAAGCTGAAAATGCTTCTTTCATGGGTGCCAATAAAATGGGGTTTGGCTTTATGGTGGTAACAGAAAAAGCCAGCGCGTATGGCCCCTCACAGGTAGGTACCTTTTTCTCCGGAGGAGCTTTCGCTACTGCCTACTGGGTAGATCCAAAAGAAAAACTGGTTCTGCTTTTTTACCGGCAGATTATGAACAGCACTCACCATGACGTGATTGAGAAGTTCCGGGTGATGGCGTACAGCGCAATGAACAATTAGCCGCCCGGGTATGTGACAGGTTCTAAAAAATTAACCCTTACACCCGAAAATGCAATACCCTGCCTCAGCGAGACAGGGTATTGACACAATCCTGCAAATATTACCTGCTGAAATTCCATTGTACACCGGCAAGTATATTCCGGCCGTTCCTGGACGTAAATTGCCCGTACTGACTTTTATAACTGTTGAAGATATTCTTCGACTGAAGATAGAGCTTCCAGTTATTATTGAATGAATAATCAAGGTTGAAATCCGCATTAAACATACCGCTGATTGGAATATAAGTTGGAACGGGAAAGGGTTGAAGCGGGTCCGTATATAACGCAATATCAATATAATATTTCCACAGGTCCACTGCCGATCCGCCCGCACTGTAAAGACCCGCAAGGCTCAGACTCAGATGGTCTTTATCAGAGAACAGTTTACGCGTGGAATAAGAAACGGCGCCTGTTACCGTGTGTTGTATTACCCCGATAAATTTATCTCCTTTCTTAAATTTCTGATCAAAAGGCGGTGGGCCCACCGTAATATCTTTTCCAACTTTCGAGTTGACCAGTGAATAGCTGGCTTTGAACTGAAAACTGTTGGCATTGTATGTTGCTGTCAGCTCCATTCCCCTGTTGTTGATCAGGCCGATATTTTCCCATTTATTAAGCCAGGTCATCGAATCAGCGGCAACCCAACTGAGATAATAAAACGAATTGATTACTTTATTGTCGAAATACGAAAGCTCCACCGAGTAACGATTGCTTTTTGAATATATTTCCAATCCGAGATCGTAGCCTTTTTGTTGTTGCGGCTTTATATCCGGATTGGACAGGTATTCATAACCATCTTCGGAAGGCGGAGGATTTAATGCGTCATACGGCGGGAGAGAAATTCCGATTCCGTATGAAAAACGAGGCTTAAAGTAGGTATGCTCTGTTTCAAAGTTTGCCGTTATCCCGATTCTCGGACTGGTGTTTATTTTTTTGAAAACATTGGTCTTCTCGAATCGTACCGCACCGGTTAAGAAATATTTATCTTTTAAGCCTATTATAGCCTGGGTGAATATACCGCTGTTTTTTACTTCAGGTACTTCATATTTACTATTGCTGACCATCCGCTGCCCTATAGAATCAGCAGGGGCAAGGGTATGGCTGAAACTCGTTTCTTTTATATTGCTGACTTCAAAACCACTTAAAAGTTTCAATGAAATTTTTTCGGCCGAACCAACTGTTATGTTATTGCTATACCTGATAGTTGGTCGCCGGGAGAGTGTCTGATTTTCTCCCAGCCTGTGCGATAGAAAATAATTTTCGGACATATCGCCATATAAGGGTATCCAGTTTAATTTATTGGTGCTGTAACCCAACACAAGATTATGCTCCCACCAACTGAAAGGCTTGAATTGTATCGTGCCGCCGACGTCAATAATACTTCCCGTTCTTGCCTTGTAGGATGAATCGAATAAACGAAAAGCACTTTCTTTCAGTCGCTCTTTCAACGCACTATCGGCCATATTATCGAATACAGGGGTTCTTCCACTCTTTCCATAATCGTAGCTATACCTGGCATTTAAAAGGATACTTAATTTTTTCACAGGTTTTATTGTAACGTTCCCATATACACCCTGTCCTTTATTTCCCCCTTCCGGTATCGTTGCCCCTTCCCTGAACAGGTTTCCGCCAATAATATAGGAGAAATCATCGAAACCCTGTGATACCATAAACTGGTGCTTCTGCTGAAAAGCATTTTCCGGCATCCATTTGCTCTTAATACTGCCGATACCCGAACTGAGAGTGATATTCGTCGATTGTGGCTTTGCTTTTTTTGTTGTGATCAGGATTAGCCCGCCTCCGGCGTCGCTCCCATACAACGTTGCAGCGTTGGGGCCTTTTACCACCTCGATTTTTTCGATGCTGTTTTTATCAATAAGGCCCAGGTAATCGGCGCCCTTAGCCATTTCGATACCATCAACATATACCTTAGCAGCCGTATTCGAGAAGAAACTGTTTGTGCCACGAATGGTCAACCCCTCTCCTCCCAGGCCTTTCAATGTGCCCTGTTCATTATCCTGATCGATATATACGCCGGGAACATAACCGCCAAAAACAGATGCCAGCGAGTTGCCCGGTATCTTTTCAAGATCCTTGTCTTTTAACACCGTAGTAGTCGTCGCATCTTCTCTTCTTTTTACAGCCATAATATTAGCACCTACAATCACTTCGTCGATGACCGAGGTATTGAACTGCATGACTATGGTTAAGAATTTATCCGGGTTTATTACCTGTATTTCACGTGATTTATAAGATATGTGCGAAACAATAAGGGTGGTATTCAACCCTGCTTTGATACTAAAAGAACCGTCACGGCCACTTTTCGTATATGCTTTCGTTATTGTATTCTGAATGGTTGCGCCATCTATAGCCGCCCCATCTTCATTAACTATTTTTCCGGTGACAGTGGTAAGGGTATCCCGCCAATCATCTGTTCTGAAAAATTGCGGCCGGGATCCGTTGGGCCCGTTCGCCGTTTTAGGAGAAATAAAAATATTCTGTCCCAGAATATCATATTGCAGGGGTTGGTTTTTAAATATCTCCTCCAGGAAATAGTCGAGCGACGCTTTTTCTGCTTTAATGGTTACCGGTTTTGAACATTTAAGCACGTCCGATATATACATAAAAAGAAAACCGGTTTGTTTTTCCACAGCGGAAAGAACGGTTTCCAGGGGTACGTTTTGACCTGAAAATGTGATGTTTTGGGAAATTCCCCGTGCCGAAACATTCAGAAAAGCCGATGTTAAAAGAATCGCAGTTAGCTTCATAATGACCAGTGTCTTGACAATAAAACGGTTGTTCTTCCTGGGCAAACGGCCGCCAATAGCTCCGGCTTGTCGCAAAGCTTTGGCAGACATAGCAGTTTTTAGCATAATTTTGCAATGTTTGGTTGAGTAAATAATTGTCTGTCTACGACTATTTAAATTCTCCGAACGTCCAACCAGCGATGCCTCTAACATTGCTGGTTTTTTAAATTTAAAAAGCAGTTATTTATTAATTGTTAAGACCTTTCCATCAAGTTGAAGCCGTATCCCCATCTTTTTAAGCATTTTCAATACCTCACTGAGATCGGCATTCCTGTACATACGTCCTTTAAATACCGGGTTGGGTGCGCCAGGTTCATATTTGATCGTTATATCATACCATCGTTCTAATTGATGCATAACGCTGTGGAGGTCCGCATCATTAAAATCAAACATGCCGTTTTTCCAGGCCAGGGTTTTGATAATATCCGCCTGCTGCACCAGCGGTGACTCTTTATCAGACATGATGATTGCCTGTTGACCGGGTTTAAGAATAGTTGCAGCATTTATTTTAATACTGCCTTCAAGCAGAGTCGTTTTGATGGCGCCCTCATCCTCGTAAGAATTGATATTAAAACCTGTTCCCAGTACTTCTACCCGCGATTTTTCATTTATATCCACGATAAACGGTTGCTTATGATTTTTTGCAACATCGAAATAGAGTTCACCATTAACCGTTACCCGCCGCTGACCGCCGGTAAATACTACCGGAAAAGTGATGGAAGAAGCGGCGTTAAGCCAGACTTTGGTACCATCCGGAAGGATCAAGCGATACTGGCCGCCCTTGGGAGTGCTCATGGTGTTCATCATGCCCGGCTCACTCTTTCTTCCGCCAGCCTTTGCCTGGGCCGGGGAACTATTTTGATCGAAATAGGCAAGCTGACCTTCATTATTTCCAATCGATACATTTCCATCTTCAATTGTTTTAGCTGCGGCGCTATCTAATAGCACTTTTTGCCCGTTTGACAAGGTCAATATAGCACGGTTATATCCCGGTAATATAACGGGCTGCATGGCTGTCGGCGCAATTCTGGTTATCTTATTATTCGGCAGAGTGCCGGGGGAAAGTTGATGATAAAGCGCATAACCGGCAAAAAGGAACAATACTGCTGCTGCAACATACCACCACTTTTTGATGCCTATGGTACGGTTATGAGCCGGATAAGATCTTATTTCAGCAGTTTCTCTGGCAGGCGGGTATTTCTGCAGGATATTTTCCGCAACAGACATTCGTTGTTCATGGTTGAAATCCTGGTCGTTCACCGGCCGCTCCCAGATCTGTTGCATCAACGATAATACCTCCTGCTCGTTTTCCTGCTTTGTCAGCAGCGCCTGCAGCTCGACGGCTTCTTCCATCGATTCAGTTCCTTTTAACCAGTGATGGTATAACTCCAGTATCCTGCTTTTATCTTGCATAATAAGACGGCTGTATACTTACAAAGACAATTTTTTAAATTCCGATGGGGATAGTAAGAAAAAAA
>JBGAJL010000119.1:0-12457 GCA_044224935.1 Flavitalea sp. | reverse complement strand
AGTGATGTCTGCAGCAATGCATAATAAGGTACCCGGCTGGCAGGTGCGGATAAGCGTTTCGAGTAATGGATTGTTGCGGTAAGGAGTTTCGATAAATACCTGTGTGGAATTTTTCTTTACCGATTCCTGTTCTGCCTGCCGGATGGCTTTTATTCTTTCCGTATGGTCTATGGGCAGGTATCCGTTGAAGGAAAATTGCTGGCCGTTTAACCCGCTGGCCATCAGTGCAAGAAGAATGGAACTGGGTCCTACGAGAGGTTTCACCAACGCTCCCTGTTTCTGTGCAGCGGCGATCAGCACCTGTCCCGGATCGGCGATGCCGGGACAGCCCGCCTCGCTGATTATTCCAATGGTTGTTCCTTCTTTCAGATAAACAATAAATTGTTGCAGCACTTCATTTTCTGCTTTGTGAATGGCTACCCATTTATAGTCATCGATCACTATTTCTTTCCATATCGATTTCAGGTATCTTCTTGCCGATCTTTCGTTCTCCACGAAAAATATCCGGCATTTTTTTACCGCGTCAGTTACATAGGAGGGAATGACCCCGGTAGCCTGTTCTGCAAGTGTGGAAGGAATTAAATACACCGTGCTCATGCCTGCGGTTTCTGATGATATAAACTGATCGTTGCGGCCATTACTGCATAGGCGGGAGCAAGCACCCAGCCCACTACCGGCACGATATGCATAAGGAAAAACATCATGCCGTTGCCTGCTGCCAGCCCTTTATGTTTTGCAATAAATTCGATGCTCGCGGCTGCAGACATTTTATTGCGCTCGCAACTATAGTCGAGCATCGAAAATCCATAATAATAGCATTCCACAGAAAGCATGAGAACCGGAGCTATCCAGCCCACCAACGGAAATAATGATAAAATTAATATTGATATGGTAAATACGGTTTGCCATAACGTGTTTCTCAGGGCAAGCCTAATGCCTCTGAACATATCGCTGATCAGTTGTTTAAAGCTGAATTCGATATTTTTTCCATCCATTATTGCCTGGGTTTTCTCGCTCAGGTAAGCGAACAGGGGAGATCCGATGATCAGGAATAAATATTTGAACAATGAAAAATAAAAAAAGATCAATACGAGCCGCACCATTATTTCACCCATAAGAAAAAGGAAGCTGAGCACGCCGCTTGCCTGGCTGTGCAGCCATCTGTCGATGCCGATCCTGTGCGTGATATAAGTGACGGCTGCATCAGACGATTGCCAGAAAATATAAATACCCGCAAGGAAAAGGATCATGTACAAAACTCCCGGTATGATGATCCACTTCCATAATTTATGGCTGCGGATGAATTGATGCGCCCTGGAATACGATTGTATGGCAATGATGATCTCCTTGAGCATAAATAAACCGTAATTAAGCTTCCTGGCCCATCCACACGGCGCCGCCGATACTATCGCGCGAGGCGCCGGTGACAGACGCTAATGTATTATTTTCTTCTCTCCACCGCAACACGCCGATCAGCCCCATGATGATGGCTTCCTTAAAATCGATCACCTTATCGGAGGGGCGTTCGATCTCCACACCCAGCCGCTCAAGCAACTGCTCCAGTCGTTTAATTAAAAAACTGTTTTTTGCCCCGCCACCGCTGACAAGCACTTTTTGCCCGGAGGTGCGGGAAATGGTTGCCAGCCGAAATTCGTTTTGCAAGGCTTCAACAGCATTAAATACCTGCTCACAGATGTGTTCCACATACGTTCGTAACGCGTCTTCATCATCAAGATTCGCGCTTTTGATCATCGGATAAACCACATCGGTGCCGAAATCGTTCGACAGCGATTTGGGATAGGGAAGAGAATAATATTCGAGATCATTTAAGTCGTTAAGAAGGTTGTCGTTAACCGATCCTCTCGCGGCCAGCTCCCCGCCGTCATCATAATTTTTCCCGATATCCCTGGCCAGCAGATTCAACACGCGGTTCGCCGGGCATACATCGAAAGCGGTGTAATTGCCCCGGTCATTAAATGAAATATTGGCGACGCTGCCAAGATGGAGAAAGTATAAATAGTTTTCGAACAGCAGTTGTTCGCCAACGGGCACGATGGGAGCGCCCTGTCCGCCCAGCGCCATGTCCATCGTTCTGAGGTCGTTTACCACGTTTATGCCTGTTTTGGCTGCTATGGCGGCGCCGTTGCCGAGTTGGGCGGTCATCTTTTTTTCGGGCACATGAAACACCGTATGACCATGCGAAGCGATCAGCTGCGCCTGGTACTGTAGTTCGTGTTCCTCAATAAACCGGTTTACGCAGTCACCGGTATAATGCCCATATTCCACATCGAGAAGCTGGTATTCAAAAGCGCTTAGCCTGGAGGCTCTGCGCAGCTTTTCCACCCATTCCTGGGAATACTCATAGCGAACGGAATGTTTTAATTCGTAGGTCCAGTTGCCCGCAGTTTCGTGAAATTCTGTAAAAGTAACATCCAGGCCATCGAGTGAACTGCCGCTCATCAAACCAATTACCCTGTATACCATGTTATAAATTTTTGATTGCGGGTTTTAGTTTTTTTAGATTTGTTTCACAATGGTAATCAATTTAAGCCACACCTATTCTCTCGCAGGCGAATGGACAAGTGAACTGAGGGACAGGACCCTTCAGCAGGACCGTATGCGGTTTCGCAGAAACCTCGAACGGCTCGGAGAATTAGCTGCGCTGCAGATCAGCACCAAATTACAATATGAACAGAAAGAGGTGCAAACGCCGTTGGGCATTGCCAGCTGCAGGGTGCTTAAAGAGCAGCCCGTAGTTGCCACTATACTGCGTGCCGGACTACCTATGCATAACGGCGTACTGAATGTGTTTGACAAGGCCGATAATGCATTTATCTCTGCTTACAGAAAACATAAACATGATGGTTCTTTCGAGATCAGCCTCGAATATATTTCCTCACCGGGTATTGACGGAAGAACGCTTATTATTTCCGACCCCATGATTGCCACAGGATCTTCCCTGGTAAGCGCGATCCGGGCACTTAAGGATGAAGGCGAACCCGCGGCCATCCACATCATTGCCGCCATAGCCTGTACGGTGGGTATCGAATATGTACGCCGGGCGGAGCCGAATATTACGATCTGGTGCGGCGACGTAGACGAAGAACTTACCGCCAAGGGCTATATCGTTCCCGGCCTGGGAGATGCCGGCGATTTGGCTTTTGGCCCGAAAGAACAAAATTAGCATCCCGGAATGCTTTTTAACTGTTCCCTTTTTTTGTACTTTGGACGGTAAGAAACGGTACGATGAGAAGTTGTGTTGTCCTTTTATTGCTCCTGATCCACCTTGGAACCAGCTATGCGCAGGATCCTAATTTCTCCCAGTTCTTTGTTTCCCCGCTAACATTAAACCCGGCGCTGACCGGGAAATTTAACGGTAACCTGCGTGTAGCCGGTAATTACCGCAACCAGTGGCCCGAAATCAGCAGGGCCTATATTACTTCCACCATTTCCCTCGATGCACCGATATTGCGCTCGAAATTATCCGAGCTCGACACCTGGGGCGTAGGCGTAATGGCTATGACCGACAAAAGCGCAAACGGAATTTTATCGGCCAATTTTATTTCTGTTTCCACCTCCTATCATAAGGGAATCGATGAAGATGGCCTTCACCAGATCGGTATCGGTTTCCAGGGTACCTACAGCAACAAGCGCCTCGATGGAACCAAATTAAATTTCCTGGACGAGCTCGATGAAAATGGCGGATGGACCATTCCCAGTAGTGAAGCAATAGACAATCGCCAGGTGAATACCAGTTTTTTTGATTTCAGCGTAGGGGGATTATATAACGGTTCCACCGATGGCTATAATAATTTTTATCTCGGCCTTTCGCTCTATCATATTAACAAACCGAAGGAGTCTTTTACCGGCGATGTTTTCTACCAGCTAAACCCGCGCGCCACACTAAATGTGGGTGGTGCATTACCGATCGAAGACCGTACCCGGACCATCTATGCCAGTGCTTTAATCAGCAAGCAGGGTGGCGCCACCAATGTAGTGGTGGGCGGCGCCGTATCGTTTCTGCTGAATGATGATGAAGATAATCCCACTAATTTTTATGCAGGCGCTTTTACGCGGTTCAATAATGTAAATGATGCCGTTATCCCTTATATCGGGCTCGAATACAACGGACTGCGGTTCGGGGCGTCGTACGACGTTAATATTTCCTCGCTAAAAACGGCCTCGCAAAGCAAGGGTGGTATCGAGATTTCACTAATCTATATCAAGCGGCCGGCCGGTTATAAGGCTATCCCCTGTCCGAGTTTTTAAAGCGTTACAACCCCAACACTTCTTTCAGCCTTGCATAGCCGTTTTTACTTACGGGTATCTGTTTTCCATCTTTTAAAATCGCAATATGATTTTCCTTTTCGTAAGGTTCTATGCGCGTAATTAGCTGCACGTTTACCATATAAGAGCGATGCGTACGCACATACAACTGGTGATCGAGCAGGCTCTCGAAATGCGCCATGGTCCTGTTTTTCAGGAATGAGCCTTCTTTGGTGCAGATCTTCACGTAATCATCGGCGGCTTCGAGATAGTGAATGTCTTCCACCGGGATGATCTTAATTTTTCCTGCATTTTTTACGACAACGCGGTTTTTCTGCTGGGGGGATGAGGCCGTACTTTCGAGCAGCGCCGCGCTGGGTGCTGCGGGTTTCGGGCGTTCCAGGAATTTCTGTATTGCCTTATTGAATCTCTCCCTGCTGAAGGGCTTCAGCAAATAATCGACTGCATGAGATTCAAAAGCCCTGATGGCGTACTCGTCGAAAGCCGTGGTAAATATTACGGCAGGGGGCTCCTCAATTAATTCCAGCATTTCGAAGCCATTTATTTTCGGCATCTGCACGTCGAGGAAAACCAGTTGCGGCTTATGCTGCATAACCGCTTTTAATCCCTCGAATCCGTCTGCGCATTCCTGCACCAGCTGCAATTGAGGAAATTCTTCAAGATATTCTTTTATGATCGATCTTGCGAGAGGCTCATCATCTATCAGTATCGTCGGTATCATTTATGGGAATTTTCACTGTAGTTGAAAAATGGTTTCCGTCGGCAGCGGTCGTGAGCAAATCGTTTCTTGCAAATAAAAGATATAATCTTCTCTGCACCGAGCTTAATCCAAAGCCTGTGCCCTGCCGTGGCGTGGAAGTTTCAGGATCATAAGGGTTGCGAACGGTTATTTCAAGGAACTCATCGGTCGCCTTTGCCGATAACAGGATGGTAATATCTTCCATTGTGTCGTACAATCCGAATTTTATTGCATTCTCGACAACAGGTTGCAATAACATGGGCGGTAGAAGTAATTGCATACTTGTTTCATCTGTAATGATCTCGGTCGATAACCGGTGCCCGAAACGCATTTTTTCCATGTCGAGATACAATTGCAGATGCGCCAGCTCCTCGGCAAGCGTTACCCGCTGATGATCTTCTTTTTTCAGTGCCCCCCGCAAAAAATCGGATAACTGCTGAATCATTTTCCTGGCCTGCTCCGGTTGTTTTCCGGCCAGTGCACTGATTGAGTTAAGACTGTTAAACAGAAAATGCGGCTGCAATTGCTGCCGTAATTTATAAAGTTCCGCATCGCGCGATAATTTCTCTGCATCCGATTTGCGTGATTCATTTTCTTTCTGCTCTTTCAGGTTATACCACAGCATGCTGGTGATGGCGCTGCACCCGGTTATCAGAAAAGCAATGGCAATGCGCAGCGGCATCGATTTTCCGAGGAAGTTCATGTAATTGTCATCTGTACGGAATATCGAAAGCATGGTATACCGGAAAAGGGTTGCCCACAAAATGCCCAGCACCACGCACCAGGCCAGCAGGTACAGGTATTTTCTTTTTACCGGGCGATAATAAGCCAGCGAATTGATCACCAGCAATACCGCACAGGCCAGCAGCGCATTGGATAAAAGGGTGTCGGCGATTGCGATATCGGATTCTACGCCGAAGCCATCCAGGATAAAATATTGCACAACACTCCATATTCCCCAGCAGCCGGAGAAAATTATTTTATTTCTGCGTGGTTGTAATAATGATGTTGCCAAAAAGATTAAATAAGTTCTGTTGTCAGCTCGAGCGCAGATGACCGGATCTGTTCCGCTTTGTCGTTGGTGATTTCTATAAAGGCACCTGCATTATCTGCTTCCAGCAGATGCGAATATATCTCAACACCATCGTCCAACGCAGGTAACCTGTATAATTCCGCAATATTTACGAATTCCCACCGTACGAGCTGTTGTTTATGATTGAGAAAGGACTCGGCCCTGCTGCGGCCAATAGAAATCACTTTGTCGTAGGCTTGTTTTTGATCTGCAGCCCTGATGATCCGGAGCTGTTCGTCGAACTGGGGCTTATGTGATCCGTTGCCGCTCACTATCCGGTAAACCATTTTCGCCAGGTACCAATTCATAAAACATGATTTTGGTTGATTAATAACTGCTTATTTCCACTCCTCCGAACAATACTGTTCCATCCAGGATGAGTGTTCTTTCTGCGTTGGTGTTCGGTGGCTGGGGGCGTTTGTCTTCGATGCCGCCGAATATGGCCGTCACATCCGATTTTACTTCCCAGTTAGCCGGTACCACCAATTTGGTGCCACCAAATATCTGGGTCACATCGAGCGTTATGGGGGATACAAAATCTGCATTGGCGAGGTTCAGCTCGGCACCGCCGCAGAAGCAGGTTACATTTCCACCTTTGAAATTTTTAGAGAGTATTTTTTTTCGTACACCCGAAAAAACGGAAACGATGTCTACGGTAGCTTCTGTTGATTCGCCGGCTGTGTTTTGTTCCGTTTTAAACGGAGAGCTGGCAGGAATATCATCGGTTTTTCCCGGTTCATTTTCATCGCAATAATAATCGCGGAATCTTCTTCTGAATTGCCGGTGCCTTTCCATTCTCCGGTTAAAGTGTTTGCTTCTCGGAGACAGGATAAATAAAAGGCCCACGAAAATAATGATGCCGGGCACCAGGTAATGAGAAAGATGATATTCGGGGTAAATGCGATCTATCAGGAATACGCTGCCTATCAGCATCATGATCAGCCAGCTGAAGTCACGAAAACTATGCTTCAATCCGATGAAAAAGCCTACCAGGATAAGGATCACCGGCCATGTAAAAAGCCATTCGGGCATGGGATAACCCGACTGCTTTAAAAACAGCACAACACCTGCGATCAGCAGAAAAAGGCCCGTCCAGCGTTGTCCTTTCATAAATTTCTTTCTTTGTACTTCTTCAGGCATTCTCTGCCAATTGCGGGGGTCCATTGTTCTTTAATTTGAAACAAATGTATTGCGGTTTGTGACAGGGTGAAATGCACAATAGGCCATACAACCCGTTTTCCCGGTTAACGGAGGCTTACGATCGGTGAACGAACTGAAATGCTGTTCCGTCGAAAAGACCCCTGTCGCTGAGCTTGAGGGCGGGAATAACGAGGAGGGCCATAAAAGACAGTGTCATGAAAGGCGCAGAGAGCTGCGAGCCCAGGGAACGGGCCATAGCATCGATTCCGGTATATGCAGCAGCAACCTTATAGCCATCGTCAGCACTCATTAGTCCGGCGACCGGTAAGGGTAGAAGCCTGGTTTCCCCGTTATGCGCGCAGCTTATTCCTCCTTTCGCTTTTATTATTTTATTTACCGCATTGCAGATGTTTTGATCATCGGCGCCTACGGCAATAATATTGTGACTGTCGTGCGCAACGGAAGACGCGATGGCGCCGTGGCTGAGCCCGAAATTTTTAATAAATGCTTTTGCCACCGGCGCGGGATTATAACGATTGACGACGATAATTTTCAGGATATCATTTTCCGTATCGCTGATAATATTGCCATTTTCAATTTTTGGATCAGCCAATAATTTATTTGTTATCAACTGCCCGTCAAGCGCTTCAATCACCGGAAGTTTCCCTGCCAGCAGGCATGCCTCTGCACTGCAAATAATATCGGCGGGGCGAATGGGCAGGCAATCAAACGTATTGATAACCGGTGCCGGCGATGGATTGATTAGACTCTTCCTGTTTTCCGCTACGCGGATGCCATTAATATAGGTTTCTATTACGTCAAATTTTTGCAGATCCTGCACGATGATAAAATCTGCGGGATCGTTTTCCTTCAATAGCCCCACGTCCAGGTGGTAGTGAGAAATGGGGTTAACGCATGCGGCTTTTAATACTTTAAATAAATCGATGCCCTTGGCAACAGCGCGTTCGCACAACCGGTTAATATGCCCGTTGACCAGGCTATCGGGATGCTTGTCATCACTGCAAAACATCATCTCGTTTTCATGATCGTGAAGCAATCCGATCAGGGCCTCGAAATTCTTCGCCGCGCTGCCTTCGCGAATGAGGATTTTCATCCCGAGATGTAATTTTTCCTCCGCTTCTTCGGCCGTGAAGCATTCGTGGTCCGTAGAAATGCCCGCTGCCCGGTATTTCTGCAGCGCATCTCCCTTTAATCCCGGCGCATGGCCGTCGACAGGTTTTCCTGCCTGGTGCGCCGCATTGATTTTTTTGAGTATTTCCTTATCCCCGTTAATTACGCCGGGAAAATTCATCATCTCACTGAGGTATTTTATATCGGGCTGGCCGAGCAGTTTTTCAATACCATCCGCATCAATGCTATCTCCTGCAGTTTCGAACCCGGTGGCAGGCACGCAGCTGGGTGCTCCGAAATTGAATTTAAAATTGACGGACCTGCCATTTTCAATCATGTATTCTACGCCCCGTGCGCCGCAGACATTTGCAATTTCATGCGGATCGCTTACAGTGGCCACTGTTCCGTGCACTACCGCCAGCCGCGCAAATTCCGAAGGCACCAGCATCGAGCTTTCAATGTGCACATGTGCATCAATAAAGCCGGGAAGAATGAACGGGAGGGAAGGGTCCGGTGCGGAAGAATCTGTTTCGAGTTTCTTTATCCGCCCGTTTTCCACGAATAATTTTCCGGAACAGATAGTCTGGTGAATTATATCGACGATATTTCCTTTAATGGTCATTATTATCCAGTATATCGGGCCTGCGTTCGCGTGTTCGTAAAACGGACTGGTTCAGCCTCCATTCGTCTATTATTTTGGGATCGCCGCTCATGAGCTCCTGCGGCACTTTCCATCCCCGGAAATCGGCTGGCCTCGTGTACACCGGTGGCGCGAGCAGCTCATCCTGGAACGAGTCGAAAAGAGCGGAGGTTTCATCATTAAGCACGCCCGGAAGTAATCTGCCAATAGCATCTACCAGCACAGCGGCCGGTAATTCGCCACCGCTTAAAACATAATCTCCTATGGAGATTTCCCGGGTAACAAAATGCTGGCGTATTCGTTCATCGATGCCTTTATAATGGCCGCAGATGATGAGCAGGTTATTTTTCAGCGAAAGTGTATTGGCCATTTTCTGATTCAGCCGCTCGCCATCGGGGGTCATGTAGATAATCTCGTCGAATTTTGTTTGTTCGGAGAGCTTTTCAATGGCCAGTGCGAGAGGCTCGGGCATCATCACCATACCGGCTCCGCCTCCGAACTGGTAATCATCAATCTGTCCATGCTTATAGTTGGTAAAATCCCTGAGGTTGTGCCGATGAATGCTCAGGAGATTCCGTTCCTTCGCTCTTTTCAGGATGGAATGGTTGAACGGACTTTCAAGCAGCTCGGGTAACACCGTAAGGATGTCGATTCGCATTCGGTGAAAATACGAACTATATCTTACGGTCTTGCTTTAGATGCCGGTGTTCTTAAAATGCGGGATTCAGCAGGATGAGCGCGAAAACTGTTTTGTGATTTTTCAGGAACAGCAGTCCGTCCGGCGTTACTGAACAACTGATGAACCCCAATGGGTAATAACAGGCCGAGCCAGCTATTGTTGAGAATATATCTCGCCTTTTCTAAAACGATTGATTTCATAGCGCGGGTATTCTTTGAGCGATTGCTCCACTGAAAGTATTAAAAAGTTGGAAAATTGTAAAGAGCCCGAAGTAAAAACGGCGATTTGTTTTAAAAAATAAGGGTAAATGTGTAAAAAAGATACCGAACAAAGCACCTAGTTCTCGCCGGTAAACTCATCGAGGTCGCGACGGTCCTTCTTTGTGGGGCGCCCGATCTTGCTGTTGCGCTTGCCGGTAAAAAATGCTGCTGCCTGGAACTTGATCCTTTCAAGCTCTTCGGCGGGTGTGATGTCAATATAATTGTTTATCGCCTCTGCATATTGCACCCGTTTGTCGATGATGGCAGTTACTTTAATCACCCATTTTTTGGCTTCTGTCCTGACCTCGTATTCGTCGCCGATACTCACATGTTTTGAGGCTTTTACAGCATGCCCTCCTGATTTTACCCTGCCCTGGTCGAGGGCAGCGGCGGCGAGCGTCCGTGTTTTAAAGAGCCGGATCGCCCAGAGATATTTATCTAATCGCACAGCAGGCATACGACAAAATTATTGTAATGCGGCGAGACCCACCCCGGCGCTTCCTCAGTTTATTTATCGTGTGAGTCTCTGCTGAGCGCCGCCCCTCCGGAGGAGGGGATGCAGTGCTCTGACTGTTTTGAAGATGCAATTAATCCGGAGGTTGCGTCCCCTCCCTGGAGGTGGGTTACGCACTCAAACTGTTTTGAGGTGGGTCCTTCGGTTATTCTGCGAAATATTTATGGAAATAAGGGATTGTTTCGATACCCTTATAAAAATTTTCAAGGTTGAATTTTTCGTTTGGAGAATGAAGATTATCACTGTCCAATCCAAATCCCAGGAAAACGATTTTAATACCCAGTTCCTTTTCGAATAAGGCACAGATCGGAATGCTTCCACCACCACGCACGGGCACCGGATCTTTTCCAAATGTCGCTTTAATGGCCGCTGCCGCTGCTTTATACGCTTTGGAGTCGATCGGTGTCATATAAGGCTCACCACCGTGATGTTCCGTGGCTTTTACGGTCACCGATGCAGGTGCAATCTTCTCAAAGTAGTGAATGAGTTTTTGGGTAATATCCGCCGACGACTGATTCGGTACCAGTCGCGCTGAAATTTTCGCGAAGGCCTTTGAAGGCAGTACTGTCTTGGCTCCTTCACCCGTATAGCCTCCCCATATTCCGTTCACCTCGATCGTGGGCCTCAATCCGGTCCGTTCATTTACACTATATCCTTTTTCGCCCCATACCTTTTTTATGCCGAGGTCTTTCATGTATTCTTCCTCGTTGAAAGGCGCTTGTGCCAGCATTTCTCTTTCTTTTCCGGACGCTTCCACCACGTCGTCGTAAAAACCGGGAACAGTGATATGATTGTTTTCATCATGGCAGCTTGCGATCATCTGTGCCAGGATAGTAATGGGGTTGGCAACGGCGCCGCCATACACGCCGCTGTGCAGGTCGCGGTCGGGGCCGGTTACTTCCACTTCGATATAGCTTAATCCGCGCACACCGATATCAATGGATGGTGTATCCAGGCTGATCATCGACGTGTCGCTGATCAGGATCACATCGGCTTTTAATAATTCTTTATTTTCTTTTACAAATTTTGCAAGATTGGGTGAGCCGATCTCTTCTTCTCCTTCGATGATGAATTTAATATTGCCTGGCAAAGAATTCGTGCGCATCATCATTTCGAAAGCTTTCACATGCATATATACCTGTCCCTTATCATCGGCAGAACCGCGCGCAAATATTTTTCCGTCTTTAATTACCGGGTCGAAAGGACCACTGTGCCAGAGCTCCAGCGGATCGGCCGGCTGTACATCGTAATGCCCGTAAACCAGCACGGTTGGTTTATTTTTATCAATTATTTTTTCTCCGTATACCACTGGGTGGCCCGCTGTGGGATATACCTGCACATTATCTGCGCCCGCTTCCGAAAGGCGCTGCTTCACCATTTCGGCGCAGCGTGTCATATCTTTTTTATGCTCGCTGCTTGCGCTTACTGAAGGAATGCGCAACAGTTCGAGCAATTCATTTAAAAATCTTTCTTTATTCTGTTCCTGGTATTCTTTCCATGTGTTCATGAGATGCAATTTTCTGTGAATTTATCGTAAAGTATGTTTTGCGTCGGATAATAAATTTTCGATATTCCATTCGATTCTCTTTTCAAAAGGATGCTGGCGCACGGGACAGTCCTGTTTGAGACAAATATTGCACTGCGAATAGAGGCAGGCATCCGAATGCACGAAGAGTTCTATCGTATTACCGAAATCTTTTTTGATGAGGGCCGCAAGTTTTTCAATTTCTTTATGCGCCTCAACTACATTGAGATACCAGGGTACGGTGAGATGGCAGTCTACATGCAGCTGGCCACCGTATTTTATTACGCGCAGGTTATGCAGGTCCACCCAGTTTTGCTGGCGGTTGCCATCGAGTGAGACGGCCATTTTTTTCAGGAGATCTAGATCGGCTTCATCCATGATTCCCGCTATCGATTTGCGCAGGATGCTATAGCCCGTATAAATAATGAAAAGGCTGAACAGCAGCGCGATTACGCTGTCCAGCCACTGGA
>JBGAJL010000118.1:0-12946 GCA_044224935.1 Flavitalea sp. | reverse complement strand
ATCTCATCCACGTCATCGGCTGCCCCGGAAAGTTCTTCGCTGTTGGCCCTGGCCTCTGCACGGATAAGATACATTTCGGCAAGCCGCAAGATGGCGTAATTATCATCGTTCGATGAACCGAATGCGGCGCGGTAGCGGTTCCCATAGGGTGCGCCATTCAACTCACCCAATAAAACAGAGCGGTTGCCGGCCCTGGCAGGATCTTTTAAAATAGTGATGAGTTCGTCGGTTGGCCCCACCCTGTAACCACCGCCGAGATCAGCGGGGTAGAAAAAATAAGACAGGGCATTTGCATCGGTGATCGTATAATCTAGCTCAAATATCGATTCGCTGCTTCCCTTTTCGGTGATGATTTTTTGAAATGGCTGCACAAGTGCAAAATCAGGGCTGTTAATCAGTAATGAAGCATAACTCTCGGCCGTGGGCCAGTCTTTCTGATATAATGCCACCCGTGCATGAAGCGCCTGCGCCGCTTTTTTATGTGCAATATATCTGTTCGAGGCATCCTCCGGCAATTTGGCTTCGGCATCCGTAAGATCTTTTATAATCTGAGTGTATACTTCACCGGCAGTGTTTCTCGATGGAAAGGACTCATTTGTCAGGCCTCTTGTGGGCGTTAACACCAGCGGCACACCTCCAAACGTACGCACAAGGTCAAAATAAACGAGTGCACGGATAAACAGGGCCTGCCCTTCCAGACTGTTCTGTTCATCGGTAGTCATGTTCGGATCTTCAACGGTTGCGGCGGCCGCGATTACATTATTGACCGCATTAATCGCCTGGTACATGGCGCCCCAGGTAATTTCAATGGTGTTAGATGAAGAAAGAATTGCATGTCCGTCGAACTGAAGATCAGTTGTACCCGCACCATATGCTGTTACATTATCATCGGAAAGCCATACGGCATTAGGCCATTCGGAACCGTAATATTCATTTACCTGCAGGCGGCTGTAAGCGCCGGTGAGTGCGCGCTGAATCCGGTCTTTTGATGTAAGCGCAACGTTTTCGCTGATCTGGCTCTCCGGCTTTTCGTCCAGGAATTTTTTACAGGAAGAAAAAGAGGATGCCGCAAAAATTAGTATGATAAGTTTTATGATGCTCCGTTTCATGATTGCTGATTTGAAATGATTAAAATGTTAGGGTAAATCCTCCCTGGATAGTACGGGGTTGCGGAACGGTGAACATTTCCACGCCACCAACAGTTCCCTTACCACCTCCAGCATTGATCTCCGGATCAAGTCCGCTGTATTTAGTGAACGTAAGCAAATTGGAACCCATCACATACACGCGCACTGAATTGAAACCAATTTTTTTTAAAGTTGAAGAGGGGATGGTATACCCCAGTGTAAATGTTTTCAACCGCGTATAGCTGCCATCTTCCAGCGCACGGCTGGTATATCTTCCATAATTATTAGAACGTTCGTCCGGCGTACCGCCAACTTTTGGAATTGTAGTAATATCTCCGGGCTTCTGCCATCTTTCCAGTTGCTTTGTATAAAAACCATAGGTGGCTTTTCCTGTTGCAGCATTGTAGCGCGCGCCACCGTGAACCATAAAAAATGTTGACCAGTTCACCAGGTCCTGCCCCCATTCAAAATTGAATGTAAAGGAAAGATCAAATGCCTTGTATTTTAATGAAGATCCCAATCCGCCAAAAAGATTGGGCTGATTAGTGCCTAATATCATACGGTCATTATCATCAATCACGCCGTTCTTATCCACATCGGTATATACGGCATTCCCAGTTTGCGGATCCACCCGCTCCTGTTTCCACAACCAGAAACCATTCACCGGGTACCCCTGCGTAAATAAAATGAATTTACGGCTGAAGGGTTCGAAATAAGGAGCATCTAATTTTTCAATGAGGTTTTTATTGTGTGCCAGGTTGAGGTTGGCATCCCAGCTGAAATCTTTTGTGCGAACGATGTTTGCATTTAAACTCAGTTCAATGCCCTTGTTGCTGATATCGCCTCCGTTATAGGCGATGGTGCCGAATCCTGTTGTCATTGGCACCGGTTTATTCAGCAACACGCCCCGGGTCATTTTATTGTAGTAATTAAATTCCCCTGTCAATCGGTTCTGAAAAAATCCAAATTCAAACCCGATATTCAATTGGGTTGTCTGTTCCCATTTCAGGTCAGGATTAGCAATCTGAGAAGGCTGCGTTCCGGGCTCGCCAAGATAATTATCATTGCCCGCCCATAACCCGCGGGAAGCATATTCACCAATCGTTTCCTGTGATCCGGTCAACCCGTAGCTCACTTTAAATTTCAGGTCGGAAAAAGTGCTCTGCTCCTTCATGAAATCTTCATTGATCACTCTCCATGCCAAGCCCGCAGAGGGGAAAAAGCCCCATTGGTGATTTGCACCGAAACGGCTGGAAGCATCCCCTCTTACATTGACATCGACGATATATTTATCCCTGAATGAATAGTCGGCGCGGCCGAAAACGGAAACCAGCGAGCTTCCTATCCTGTCGCCGTTCCATCCCGTTGCCTGTGCCGCCGAACTAAGATTACGGAGGTCATCATTCGGGAAATTATTGGCGCTCACCCCAAACGATTTGGTAGTGGTGCGTTGCACGGTATTTCCTATGAGGAAATTAAACTGATGAACCGAAGAGCGGTTAATTAAGTAGCGCAACGTCTGCTCATTGATCCAGGTAACCTGCCGGTTGCTCTGCTGGTATGCTTCCGCAACAGAGCCCGGGCCGTTTAATACCGTACTGCTGAAAGCCCCGTTGTTTGCATCATTGAAATCGAGGCTCCAGCTCGATCTGAATACCAGCCGTGGTGCGATGGTCCACTCACCATAAATATTTCCGATATACCGGATTCCAGTGGAAGTTTCATCGCTTTCCTTGATGAGTGCTATCGCGTTATTTCCTACCGGACCGCGGTAATAGGTGCCATCAGGATTATAAATCGGGTACAGTACCGAATTTCCGATTCCGGTCAGCAATACGCCCGTTGAATTATCATTAGGAACAACAGTGCGGAAGGTTCTGCTGAATGTGTTGCTCGTGCTGATCTTAAAGTTCTTCGACAGGTAATTGTCAAGGTTCATGCGGAAACTGGCCCTGTTGAATGTCTGCGGCCGCAGGATACCGTCCTGTTTGAAATAAGATCCTCCGAGATAATAATTTGTTTTCTCATTTCCTCCCGTCACGTTAATGTCCGCATTCATTGTCGGCGCCGTACGGAACATTTCATTTAACCGGTCGTAGGTTGGTAACGAAGCGGGATCGGGATAAGGAATATTAGCAGGATTCTTACCGTCATTGATCCATATTTCATTTAATAATTCTCCCGTCTGCGGGCCATTGACAACCTTCGGCAATTTGATGGCTTTTGCGGCGCCGTAATAGGTATTGAATGTTACAAGCGGTTTCTGATTCGCGCCGCGTTTCGTAGTGATTATCACCACGCCATTGGCGCCCCTCGAACCATATATAGCGGTGCTATTGGCATCTTTCAATACTTCGATAGACTGGATATCGGCCGGATTAATATCTGCGAGGGGGTTGGAAATCTGTTGTTCCGTTCCATAACCTGCCGGTCCGAGAGGAGTGGTATTAATAAATACTCCGTCTACAATATACAGCGGCTGCGATGCGGGTGAACCGGGCGAAAAGGAAGATGTGCCTCTTATTCTCACGGTAACACCGCCGCCCGGAGTACCACTCATGCTGGAGACCTGCACACCGGTTGCCTTTCCCTGTATCAATTGGTCCATACTGGCAAAGGGCATATTACGGATCTGATCCGGACTTATGTGCACGATCGAACCCGTCACATCTCTTTTGTTTTTTCTTCCATATCCTACCACTACCACGTCTTCCTGCTCATTAACCTGCGGCTCGAGCGAAACGGTGATATTATTGTCATTGGCTACCGCAATCCGCTTCGGAGAAAATCCAATGCTGGTAATCGCAAGGGCAACAGGGCCCTGGGGAACAGAAATGGAAAAATTACCATCATTGTCGGCAGACACGGTACGCGCCGTTCCGGCGATAGAGATAGAAGCGCCTGCAACAGGTATATTATCTGCAGCGCTTAAAATTTTTCCATGGATAACTCTCTGCTGGGCAGATGCCGAAAAGGCAAAACAAAAAAATAATAGCGCAGCAGAGAAAATAAGTCTCAAGTCCGGCTTTCTCATAATAACGTGTTTTGATAGTTAGAGAAATAGATTAACAGCCCTTCCTGTTTATTTAACAACAGGAAACTGGCTTATTCTCAAAGTGGTACATCCATAGGGTAACAGGCTTATTGGTTCCTCTTTTCGATCTTTGAGATAGGTAATTACACTATAAGGCACAGGTCCTGCGGATTCGTTGTACAATTGCCATTCGGGAATAATTTTCCCCTTCGTTGTAATCTGTACCGGTGCGTTTTTGCTGCTCCATGGTGATAATCCCACGGGTTTATTTTTCGAAAAAACGAACAGGCTGTCGGGATTATCGATTGCCCTTTCCAGTAGTCCGTAATTCCATGGTGTGGTGGGAGTTACCTCCCTGTAGTCGCCGTAGCGGTCGGTTCCCTTTACATTTTTCCATTTCTCGCCAATCTTCAGTGCATATACCAGGGGGCCTCTTTCCACCGCAGCAGATTCATTTTTCCAACGGCTTATTTTTATTTTCATCGGAAGCTGAAGCATTACCACATCATTATTGTTCCAGGTGCGGGTAATCTTTTCAATGCGGTTTGCGCTGCCAGTAGTAAATAATTTACCATTGACATAAATTTTTGCTTTTTCACACCAGCCGGGGATACGCAGGTGAAAAGGAAAAGCAACGGGTGAAGTGACGGATAATCTGAATGATATCCTGTCATCGAACGGATAATCGGTTTCTTCACTAACCGATATCTCCTGCCCGCGAGCCACTTTTATTTTCACTTCACTGGGTGCATACTCCAGTGCGGCCACACCATTATCATCGGTAGCGTGCCAGAGATTTTGCACAAATTTGGGCCAGCCCTGGTGCATATTGGTTGTGCAGCAGGGATATCCGGTCAGCAGGCCGTAGCATTGGTCGGTACCGTCGTAATTGGTTACGAAATCACGGCGATGACGCGTGACCATCACCTGGTTGGCCTGTTGATAATACTGCCTTGCCATATAATCCGGAGTAATCTGTGTAGGCAATGCGTTGTATGCAATTCTTTCGAGATGATCCATATAGGAAACATCACCCGTTATCGTCATGATATTTTCCAGTGAATACATCATTTCCACTGCTGTACATAATTCGGAGCCCAGGTTTGGATCATTTCCGCGCGTCATTTCATCCGCTCCATACATCCCCTGGGCCTGTTCCTGGTAAGTATGAATATCCCGGAACGCCTTTTTTACCGCTTCTGCATATTTGAGGTCTCTATTTTGCTGCGAGTAGATGACCGGTTCTTTAATACCCTGTGCAAGGTTTACGCCGTGAAAGCTGAATGTTCTGGCAATATCATTGGTATTAAGAAAGGAATAAGTCCAGTCGAAACATTGTTTATGAATTAATTCACCCAGGTCGAGCAGAAATTTTTCGCCGGTGATATTATAGAGCCAATATACAATCAGCAGATTATCGCCGCCGCGCTGCGCTCCCCACCACGAATAATTGTCCAGTGGCGTTTGCGGCAATGTTTTCAGCTGATAGCGGAAATAACGCAGCATAAGGTTTATTACACGCTTATCATCAGTGGCAATGTAATATTGCTGAAGCGCTTTTAGCATAACCATTTTCGGCCACCAGTCCCGGGCCCTGTCGCGCTGTAGTCCAGGCTCCGGGGATGGTTCTTTTTCAGGAGGAACCGGACCGAAATAACCGTCAGCGGATTGATTATTAATACTCCATTCGATCCATTTCTGAATTTTCTGCTGCAGTGGTTTATCATTAAGAATATAGGCCAGGGGAACAATGCCATCGAGCCAGTAAGGGCCTCTCTCCCACACATCACCGTCGCCACCGAGCCAGCCATTGCGGGGACCGAGCACCTGCGGATATAATTCGTCGAGATGACCAGCCATACCATTTTTCATATCTGTCATCGTCTGCTGCAGCCAACCCTTCGGGTGAATCGCACCGATAGGCAGATCGAGATAAGGCCTGCTTTGCAGCGGTGCCCTGTTTTGCAGATAAAGAGAGGGAAAAGAATCGGCATTCACTGACTGTGCCAATACCACCGTGTTCGCTCCTGATAATAACCCCATGCACATAATTATCGCGATCAACCTCATAGCAAATAGATTTCCTCAACCAAATTAGGAACAGAAAAAACACGCAAAGAGATTGTGCGAAAAAATATACCGGAAACGTTTCCGGTATATTTTACATTTGCAACATGAATAACAACGTAACTATTAAAGACGTGGCAAAGGCAATGCGGGTAGCCGTTTCAACAGTATCGCGGGCGATGAATAATGCGCCAGACATTAACCCTGTCACAAAGCGCGCTATCATTAAAAAGGCGAAAAAATTAAATTACCAGCCCAACTATACCGCACAATGCATGGTGAATAAAAAAACCAGGCTGATAGGTGTGGTGGTTCCGACTATTCATGCGCATTATTTCTCAGACGCACTTAACGGCATGGCTGATGTGCTGCTGGAAAATAATTATCAGATGATCGTTTGCAAAAGCGACGAAAATACCAGGATCGAAAACAATTGCATCAGGAAACTACTGAAATATAATATCGATGGATTGCTGATTTCCGTTGCAAAAACAACGAAGAACGGGAAAGTAATCAACGAAGCGAAGAAGCGCAATATCCCTGTCGTAATGTTCGACCGCATTCTAAAATCGGTTGAATGTTCAAAGGTTACGGTGGACGAATATGAGGGAGCTTATAAAGCAGTGGAGCACCTCATCAGGAAAGGATGCAGGTCGATAGCACATCTGGCCGGCCCGAAAGATCTTTCCATTACCCAAAACAGGAAACAGGGCTATCTCGATGCGCTGAACGCACATGGTATCCGGATCAATCAGAATATCGTAGTGCATTGCAAATCATTTGAAGATGACGCACCGAATGCATTTAAAAAAATATTAAGCGTGTTTCCGCGCCCCGACGCGATATTTTTCATCAACGACCTTTCTGCTATCGATTGCATGAAATATATCCGCAGGAAAGGATTATCAATTCCAAAAAATATCCGGATCGTCGGATTCAATAACGACCCGGTGAGCGCCGTGTCGGAACCGACCCTTACCACGGTCATGCAGCCCAGTTACGAAGTGGGTAAATTGAGTATGGGGATACTGGTCGACGAGATAGAAGAAAAACAAAAGGCGTATGTTGATCTTAAGTTGCGAACCAAACTGATCATCCGCCAGTCGAGCAGGTAATGAAGAAATAAAAAAGCGCAAAGCGGGAAAGCTCTGCGCTGTACGGGTGGATGATGGGGCTCGAACCCACGACCCTCAGAACCACAATCTGATGCTCTAACCAACTGAGCTACAACCACCGTATGGGGCAGCAAAACTACGTGAAAACCATTTTCCCACAAAAGATGTCTGATTATTTTTAACCATAACCTAAATTCCAGTTTCTTTGCGCACGCCGATGAGCAGTTCGATGATTATACTTATTGTAGCCGCTACGGCCGGATTGCTGGCCGGATTACTGCTAAGAATCATAGTCTTAAGGAAACTTCCTGCTCTCTTCAGGTCGGCGGCACCCGTCCTCGCCTCCGGCTTTTTCCAGCCGGAAAACCTGCAGTCGCTTTTATCCGCACCGGGAAACTTCGAGTCCATACGACCACTGGCAGAAGCACATGTGGACGAATTTCTTAACCATAAACTCGGAAAGGAAATGCCGGTGATCGGCATGTTCATCGGTGAAAAAACAATCGCCCAGTTGAAAGCCATTTTCATGAAAGAGCTGGAAGAGATCTTTCCGCTTGTCATAAATAAATACCTCGGCAACCTTTCGGGGGAGCTGCAGCAGCAGGCATTCGTTTCCCGGCAGTTAGCCCTCCTTACAGACGCCCACCTGCGCGTGGCGATGGCCAATTCTCTTAAAAAATACTTAAATATTCTGCCATTCGGAGGTATGCTCATGGGAATAGTCACAGGGGCGCTGCAACTGCTTATCCTTTTTTTGCTTGTATAATTTATTTTTTTTCGCAAGTTTATCGCCCGTAAAGCATCTTATTTGCATTACTAATGGATATATGAGAAAGGCAATTGTATCAGTTTTATTAATTTTTTGTGCATTTGTAAGCTTCAGCCAGTTTCCAGGCGCCGCCCCGGCAGGACGCGGGCAAAGACCCCAGATGAATATCGGCCATTTTTACGGACGGATTGTCGATGCGAAAACCGACAAGGGGATCGATGCAGCATCCGTTCAGCTGATCATTTCAAAATTTGATCCCGTCACGCATAGTACCAGTGATTCCGTGATAGCAGGTATGCTCACCAAAAAGTCAGGTAATTTTTCATTGGAGAATTTACCCGTAATGGGCAAGTATCGCCTGTCTGTCACCGCGATCGGTTATCAGCCCGTCTCTCAACCCGTTGCATTCGATATGAAACTTACACCGGGCCAGGATATGAAAGACGCACTCGCCAATACAGACAAGGACCTGGGAAATTTCAAACTGCAGCTGGACGCGCAAACGCTTGAAACGGTTACCGTATCGGCAGAAAAGCCCATGATGCAGATGGGCATCGACAGAAAAATATTTAATGTAGATAAAAATATCACCTCCTCAGGCGGTACCGCAGTAGACATTATGCGCAATATTCCCGCGCTGAATGTCGACATCGACGGCAATGTGACCCTGAGGAATGCGGCGCCTACCATTTATGTAGACGGAAGGCCCACTACAATGACCCTGGACCAGATCCCTTCCGATGCAATCGAAAGCGTTGAGATGATCACCAATCCCTCTGCCAAATATGATGCAAGCACCGGGCAGTCGGGCATCCTCAATATCGTGCTGAAAAAACAAAAAAGAGTCGGTTACAACGGTGGCTTCCGGGGCGGTGTAGACTCGAGAGGAAAAATAAATGCAGGCGGCGATATTAATATGCGGCAGGGAAAAGTGAATATATCGGCAAGCGCATTCCTCAACCAGCGCAAATCAAAATCATGGGGTGAAACGAACCGCCTGAATACTTCCACAAACCCCGAAACGACAACTGACCAGGATAACGATAACATCAGCACCGGCGGATTTGCTTTTATGCGGGCCGGCCTCGACTATTTTCTGGACAACAGAAACACGCTCAGCCTTTCGGAAAATATTGGTGGCGGCAATTTTAATTCGGATAATAAAAATGACCTGCTTTACCAGACGCCCGGCATCAGCGACCTCACTTCGCAATACAGGAATACACTGGGATTAAATAAATTCCGCCACTATACAACTTCACTTGGCTATAAGCATAATTTTACCAAGAAGGGACAGGAACTGACCGCCGACGTCGAATATAACACATCAAACAGTTCCGGAAACCAGGATATCCGCATCCGCTCATTCAATGATATCGCGCAGGAGGATCCTAAAACACCGGAACAATTACAGCGTATCCTCTCGGGCGGCTCAAATAATTTTGTGGTACTGCAAAGCGATTATGTTAATCCTATTAATGAAAATATGAAATGGGAAGCCGGCCTGCGCTCGCAGATCAGAAGCTTCGAAAGCAACCAGTCGAATTTTTATGATGGCGTGCCGCAAACAAGCCTGGATAATCAGTTCAAATACCACGACTATGTGCATGCAGGTTATATAACCTTCTCACAAAAAGTGCCGGACAAATTTAATTATCAGGTAGGATTGCGTGCGGAAAGCTCCAATTATTCCGGCGAGCAGATTGGCAAACAGAGCTATAAAAACAGTTTTCCGCTGAGCCTGTTCCCGAGCATTTTTGTTACGCGAAACATGGCCAACAACCAGGACCTGCAATTGAATTACAGCAGGAAGGTGAACCGTCCGAGTTTTTTCCAGTTGATGCCCAACACGGATTATTCAGACACGCTTAACCTGAGCACAGGAAATCCCGACCTGCGCCCGGAGTTCACCAACTCGCTCGAGTTTTCCTATATGAAGACCTATGGCGAGAAAAACAATACCTTCCTGGCAACGCTATTTGGAAAATACACAACGGATCTTATTGCCCGTTACCAAACAGTAAAACCTTTTGGCGACACCACAGCGCTTGTATCGTCGTGGATCAATGCAAGCACCGCTTATGCCGCGGGACTTGAACTGATCTTCCGGAATACCATTACCAAATGGTGGGAGATCAATCTCAACACGAATGTTTATTATTCGAAGATAAATGGAAGCAATGTGGTGGCAGGCCTGGAAAATCAAAGAACGAGCTCGTTCAGCAAGCTGAACAATACGTTCCGCCTTCCAAAATCCTGGAGCATCCAGCTCAGCGGAGAATACCAGTCAAAAAGCGCACTGCCGGTTTCCACCAGCAACAGCAGCAACAGTGGTGGCAGCGGAAGGGGTTTTGGCGGAGGCCCTCCTTCTACCAGCCAGGGCTATATCGATGCCAATTACGGCGTCGATCTGGGTATCCGGAAAGAATTTAAGATCAAGAAGAACCAGGCCGTTCTCTCCTTTAATATTAATGACATTCTTCGCTCCCGTAAATACGCAGCGCATTCTGAAGGCCTCGACTTTATCCAGGACGAATGGCGCGTTCGCGATCCGCAGGTAGCGCGGCTGACTTTCAGCTACCGCTTCGGTAAGTTCGACGCAAACCTCTTCAAAAGAAAGAACAACAAGATGGATACCGACATGCAAAACCAGGGTATGGAAGGCCAGCAATAGGCCCCTTTCGCTTCACCGCAAAGGATGCGCATTTTTTAATTTCATCCTTATATCCTAAACTTGCACGCGTCAACGGGCCTATTTTAAACCATTTAACCAGAGTATGGCGAAGAACTTATTGATTGTGGAGTCCCCGGCGAAAGCCAAAACCATCGAAAAATTCCTCGGGGATGATTTTGAAGTAAAGAGCTGCTATGGCCACATCCGGGACCTTAAGAAGGAAGAGATGGGCATCGATGTAAATAATAATTATAAGCCCAGCTATATCGTCCCGGAAGACAAAGAGAAAGTAGTGAAGGAACTCAGGCAATCGGCTAAGAAATCAAATGAAATATGGCTTGCCACGGATGAGGACCGTGAAGGAGAAGCGATCAGTTGGCACCTTTGCGAAGTATTAGGTCTCGATCCCACGATCACCAAACGCATCGTTTTCCATGAGATCACCAAACCCGCTATCCAGTCGGCCGTAAAAACGCCCCGGACGGTAGATATGAACCTCGTAGATGCCCAGCAGGCCCGCAGGATACTCGACAGGATCGTAGGTTTTGAGCTCTCTCCTGTTTTATGGAGAAAGATGAGCATGAAGAACAATCTGAGCGCGGGCCGCGTGCAGAGTGTCGCCGTACGCATCATCGCCGAAAGAGAAAGGGAGATCAATGCCTTCGTGACGACCAGCACCTTTAAAGTAGAGGCATTATTCACAGCAAAGGATATTTCCGGCAAGGATGTCAGTTTTTCTGCCGAAGGCAAAAAATATCAGAACGCCGATACGGCCGAAAAATTCCTGCAATCCTGTATTAACGCCGATTATACCGTTGCAGATATACAGGTAAAGCCGGCGAAAAAAACACCTTCCGCCCCATTCACCACGTCGACCCTGCAACAGGAGGCCAGCCGCAAACTGGGCTATTCGGTTGCCCGCACAATGATCCTCGCACAGAAACTGTATGAAAGCGGTAAGATCACCTATATGCGTACCGACAGCGTGAACCTGAGCGAGACCGCCATGGAAAACATTACGGCGCAGATCGGCCAGCAGTATGGAAATAATTATGTGCAGCCCCGCCAGTTCAAGAACAAAAACGAATCGGCGCAGGAAGCACACGAAGCCATCCGCCCCACCTATATGGAAAATACAACCGTGGAGGATACAGATTCAAGACGGTTATATGAACTGATCTGGAAAAGAACCATGGCCAGCCAGATGGCCGACGCGGAACTGGAAAGAACCACCGCCAAAATAAAGATCTCTACCAATAACGAAGAGCTCACCGCACAGGGCGAAGTGCTCAAATTTGATGGTTTTTTAAAAGTGTACCGCGAAGACCGCGACGAAGAAGATATCAATGAAGAAGAACAGCAGGAAGGCATGCTCCCTCCATTGACGGTGAACCAGAAACTCCCGTTAAAAGAAATGCGCGCTACCGAACGTTTTACGCGTCCTTCGCCAAGATACACGGAAGCTTCGCTGGTAAAAAAGCTCGAAGAGCTCGGTATAGGCCGGCCATCTACCTATGCGCCTACCATCTCTACGATATTGAAGAGAGGTTACGTAGAAAAAAGAGATAAAGAAGGTATTGTGCGTGAATTCAGGGTGCTGAAATTGAAACAGGGAAAGATTATAAAAGAAACGGAATCGGAAACAACCGGCGCCGAAAAATCAAAACTGTTCCCGACCGATCTGGGCCTCGTTGTTACAGACTTCCTGAAGCAGTATTTCGATGACATCATGGACTATAATTTCACCGCGCGCATCGAAGAGGATTTCGACGAAGTGGCCGCAGGTAAATTAAAATGGAACAAGATGATCGATGATTTCTACAATCCATTCAAAAAAGATGTAGATAACACTATCGAAACAGCAGAGCGGATAAAAGGGGAACGGGAACTGGGCATTGATCCGGACAGCGGTAAAAAAGTAATCGCACGCATGGGCCGCTACGGCCCCATGGTACAGATCGGAGACGTGAACGATGAAGAAAAACCCAGGTTTGCCAAGCTGAAAAACACGCAAAGCATCGAAACGATCAGCTACGAGGAAGCGATGGAGTTGTTCAAACTGCCGCGCATTATTGGCCAGTTTGAAGATCTGGACGTGAAAGTGAATATCGGTAGATTCGGGCCTTATATCGAACATGATAAGAAATTCTATTCCATCCC
>JBGAJL010000117.1:0-13023 GCA_044224935.1 Flavitalea sp. | reverse complement strand
ATTCTTATTTGCAGAAGAAATTTTTATTTCCTGTGTCTCATATTCGACTGAGGAAATGATCAGCGTTGTACCAGGCTGAGCAGTTATTTCAAACTTTCCCTTTCCATCTGTTACCGTTCCCGTGGTAGATCCTTTAATGGTAACATTAATTCCACTTAAAGGATTTCCGTCTTCATCTGTGATGACGCCGGTGACGGGAGGAGGAAGAAATAGCGGGATAGGTAAGTGCCGCGCCGGGGTCGTTGTTGCATCAGTAATTGCGGGTTTAATTATAATCGTATTCCCCTCTATCCGATAACTTACGTGTTGATCTTTTAAGATGACACTTAAAAACTCTCCTAGCGGCATTTGCTGTGCCGTTACCGTAACGGGCTTAGTTGCATCCAATAATGCCTTTTGGGCAAAAAAGGAATAGCCGGTTTGTTTTTTGACCTCATTTAAAATCTCTTTTAATGATAGGGAATTCCCGGTGAGGGTCACGGATTGCGATACGCCACGTGCATCCGCTCCGATTACACAGGCCGTTAATAAAATCAGCGTCAGTTTCATCACCAGCAGTTTTTGACGCAGGGAAATGAACATGACAGTGCCCTCCTTCCCCGTTGCAGTTTTTTGCATAAATTGCCTTGGTTTTGGTTATAAAAAATAGTCCTCAAACGCTATTTAGGTAGACCAATACTTCCCAGCGTTGCGGCCGAACTCCGCAACGCTTTTTTTGGTCTTGTCCACTCTTCTTTCCTTAGGATTAGTTTTGTGCCTGCACGATGAGCTGCCGCCCATTTAGTTTGACATGCAAGCCCACATCTTTTAATGTTTCCAATAGCGTAGCCAGTGTCATGTTCCTGTCCAGTTCCCCGTAAAATGCTATTGCCGGAATATTTTTTTCATAGATCACCTGGATATCGTACCATTTTTCCAGTTGATGCATTACTTCGCTCAGCGTTAGTCCTTCAAAATTAAACCGCCCATTTTTCCAGGCCATCACTTCATCCAGATTGACTGCCGGCCTGGTTTCTATCGTTTTGCTCACCACCGCTTGCTGACCGGGCTGTAACACGACCGCTTGTGCGGACCCAACCACCCGCACCGCTCCCGTTAATAAAGTAATTTTCATTGACGCTTCATCTTCATACGCCTGCACATTAAAGTGCGTGCCTAGCACGTGCACCTGCGTACTTGCACTAGTGACGATAAAGGGCTTGTATTTATGCGGCGCCACTTCAAAATATACTTCCCCTGTCACCTCCACTCTCCGCTGGGCACCACTAAAAGCAGCGGGATACCTGATCGAACTGGCTGCATTTAACCATACCCGTGAGCCATCGGATAATATTAAGGAGACTACTTTACTGCCCCGCGGATTAAACAGGGTATTGTCCGCTGCGGTCGCACTATTTCCAGCATAGACGATTACGCCGCTGTCGAGCTTGGACAGTTTTACATTTCCCTGCATGGCCAATACCCCTTTATTCGCGCTGTCCAGGACAATTACCTGCCCATTTCCGAGCGTAATCGTTGCTTTGGATACATGGGGTGCAGCAATGTCGTTTTGGTCTTCGTTGCGGTTCAGTTGACTTAATTCACGAGTCGGTTGACCGGTTTTCCAGTGGTAAATTAACAGGCTTATTATACCAATTACCATTGCGGCGGCAGCCGATCTGAACCAAACACTTGTCCATATCCTGCGCACCTTTTTTGGATGGCCGGCAACCGCCTTGTTTTGCGTATGCCCGGCAATTCCCTGATACAATACTTCCCAATTCACTCCTTGTACACTACCCGACACATACTCCGTCTTCAGTTTCCGGAAATATTCCTCCAGTAAAGGATTATCCTCGGGCTGCCCGTCAATCCACTCCATCAATTCATTTCGCTCGATTTCGGTGGCTACGCCGCTCGTATAACGTTCCAATAATTGTTTAATATATTCCGGTGAGTGGGTCACTGGCCATAAAGACGCAATGCATGAACTGCGATGTACTAGTGTTTGAAAAATATTTCCCAGAGCAGCCAGATACCCGTTTGTCTGAGCAGCCGTGTCAGGGTTTTGACGGCTTCGGACAAATGATTGCGCACGGTATTGGGTGACAATTGCAGTCGTTTCGCAATTTCTTCCCGCGTCATGCCTTCCTGTTTGGCGAGGCGATATATTTTTTCCTGTTGCTTAGGCAGCCGTGTAAGCACCGCCTCTACCTGCTCTTTTCGCTGTGCCATCAGGCTGTCTTGCTCGTCTATTTGAACATCCTCCACTGTATCCTTCTTTATTTGGGTCTTCAGGCGATTCTGCTGCGCGATTTTCCGCAGTTCGGTGTACATCGCCCGGTAGGCCATCGTAAACAAGTAGCCATCTGCGTCCTGGATATCACGGAGTTTTTCCCGCTTGTTCCAAATGCGAATAAATAATTCCTGGATAATATCATGTGTGACCGCATCGGACCGTATCATTCTAAAAATAGCGTCATACAACCATTCCCGATAGCGATCAAACAATTCACGGAAGGCCGACTCCTTTCCGTCAGCGATTTGCTCCAGGAGCCATTGGTCCGTATCGTGGCTATGCTGAGACACCTGTCTATGGGATTATATATTCTACAGCTTTTCGTCAATGATCAATTGCAGCAGCTCCGCTTTCTCCCGTTTTGCCTGCAATAATTCTGGGGCCGGATTCTCCTGTTTATGATCTAAAATTTCGGGGAGACGTTTCACATTTCTGCAGTGGTGTTTCTGATTCATGGTTGGAGCATTCAGAATTCAAATGTAAACAATTGGTACAATTTCTTTTATGCTGCGTCTTTATTAAGCGGTATTCTTAGACGAGTCAAGATCAGGCGCTATGCATGATTATACCCCTGCAAGGCAAAGTGCAAAAGCAGGGCGAAGTGATTCACGTCATCGTGCGCCGTTGTTTTGATTTGAATTTTTTATCGTCACTTTTGTTTTCTAATCACTAAATCCATTTTATCCGGGTCGTTTAACATGGTTTCCAGGACGTGTGCGATTTTATTGGAACGTTCCACCGCAATACCATTGTCTATACCGTCAGGGTTGCCGCTTCATCTAAAATTTTCACGCATGGTTTCCTGTTTTTTTATTGATCAGTTTATTGATTCGATTAATATACAAAGAGAGCACCGCGCCGTATGTTTGTGGTTGTCTTTTTCGATGACCAATAAAAGCCAGGTGCCGTGGATGATGAAAACTTAATTAAAAACCACGAGCGATTGCTAAATTGCTGGCAAGTGAGTCTGGGTATTTCCGGGTATTTATTTGGGTAAACTGATTTTTATGGGTATTTTTGGGTAAATATTTGGGTATTGAGAATTGAAAGCTTACGAATCACTTCAGAGGTTTTATCATTAATAAGCGAGATTGACGAATTCAAGGGCGCCTGGAAGGCCCTGGGGCAAATCGCGCCCGATCGTCTGAATTCTTTGAAAAAGGTGGCGACGATTGAAAGTATTGGATCTTCAACAAGAATAGAAGGAAGCAAACTTAGCGACCAGGAAGTTGAAGCCTTGCTCAGTAATCTTCAAATCAAAAAATTTGAAACCAGGGATCAGCAGGAGGTAGCAGGATATGCAGAGGTAATGAATACCATTTTTCAGCATTATCAGGAAATTTCGTTAACCGAAAACTATATAAAGCAACTTCACAGGGATTTGTTGAAGTTCAGTGACAAAGATGCAAGACATAGGGGCGAATATAAAAAACACACGAACCAGGTAGAAGCATTTAATGCAGAAGGACAAAGCTTAGGTGTTGTATTTGAAACCGCAAGTCCATTTGATACGCCATTTAGAATGCAGCATCTTATAAATTGGACCAGAGAAAATACAGGCACTAAAAAACTTCATCCTCTTTTAATTGCTGCGGTCTTTATTGTTGAATTTCTTGCTATACATCCATTTCAGGATGGTAATGGAAGATTGTCAAGATGCATTACAACTTATCTGCTTTTATCTTCAGGGTATGTATATGTTCCCTATAGTTCCCTGGAATCCGTGGTTGAAAATAATAAAGAAGGCTATTATCTGGCTTTACGACAAACCCAGGGAACTTTACAGAATGATAAACCCAAATGGCATCCCTGGATATTATTTTTCCTGAAGGCTTTGCAACAACAAAAACAAAAGCTTGAAATCAAGATAGAAAGAGAGAAATTACTACTTGGCCAATTACCGGAATTATCTTTAAAAATTCTGGAATTAACAAAATCAAGAGGCAGAATTACGATCAGCGAAATTGTTACTCTAACAAAAGCGAATAGAAATACAATAAAGAAACAATTAGACAATCTTGTTAAAAATAAACATCTTGTTAAACATGGATTAGGTAAGGGAGTATGGTACAATGTATTTTAACTGAAGTATCTCTTAAGAGCATAAAGCAAAAATATCTCTCTGATTTTGACTTTGTTATTGCCAGAAATATAGTAAGCGGAATACACAGGTTATTATTACTGCCCATCCACTGGGCAGCCGGTCTTTTCAGAGAGGCAGATACCGCTGAAATTACCACATTGAGCTAACTGCTTTTCAGGACCCTAACACAACGGAATATTTTCGTCGATTCGCGGGCGTGGGACCATGCAAATTTACTTAGGATACCAGGTCGTTTTCTGAGGTATATTATCACCATAGGTGACAGAAATTTCGTTTCCATGTGCATCGAATCTGTAATTGTTATAGGTCTGGCTCTGCGTGATCTTGCTGCCATTAGGCAGATAAAATACGCCGGCAACCGCTTTCCGCTGATGGGTCGGCTGAGGAATCCACTGCATCACCTCCAGCAGACTGTATTCCTGGCTGATCAGATTCTGTGAGGGAATGTAACTGTAATTTTTTGAGCCTCTTGGAATATTATAGTCATAGGTATAGGTCACATAACTATTTTTTCCTTTATTGTAACCATCGGCAGGTGTGGTAAAAGAAACGATGTTGCCGTATTGATCGGCAACGGGTTGATAGTATACCCCCGAATCATAATCACCAATCGCATTCGGGTTTCTGGTGTACACATAGATCCCACCGATATAATTAGCCGACCCTGTCGGGTAATAAACGCCCAGCAATTCAGGCCAATACGCTCCAGGCGTTTCATTGACATAATTAATTTGATTACAATAACCCTGATCATTGAAATAAAATCTCCAATTGACAACATTTTTTGAAATGGATTTCCGGGCGGCGGCGCCGGCAGCAGTCTTGTAGTATTCCCACACCTCAGAAGTTCCTTTTAAATAAGCGGTATTGGTCGCATACGTGAATGTGCCATTTAATTCCACTGCCTGCTTTTTATATCCGGGATAAATTGGGTCTACCCTGGACAGCATATTGATGGTTTTCACCCGGGTGTCCGGATATAATGTTTTTGTAAACTGGAATGGCGGAACCTCACCGGGTACGATGGGATAGTCCGACTTGAAAGAGGTAGAATGATAGGGCAACGGGTATAATACATCGCTTGCCACCGTAGCGGCAGCAACAGTTTCCTTTTTGGACAGGTCTTTTTGGCAACTGGCAAATACTATTACCAGCATAGCCAGAGATAAAGCTGTTTTCATGTGTGTTGAGTTTATTGCAGGTTGTTGTTGTCAGGTCTTCTGTTAAACCAGGGTTGACGAGTTGGAGGAGATCAGAGGAAATTGGAAATAAGTGCAAGATATAGATGAATTGTAATAATCTACTGCGTTTTGAATTTCATCGAGCGCTTCAGGAGTAATGGTAAGTTTATAGTCTATTGATTGCCAAAGCTCCAGCCATACTCTTCAGTTTTGACAAATTTACAAAAAGTGTTCATTTTATTAGAATCCGGGAATTGACGGATTTTTGATCATTTCAGCCAGATAACGCCTACCTGAAAGGTATGTTCTCCCTGATGCTCTTAATGGATTTGCTGCCTTTGCCCTGCAAACTGGCAACCAGGCTGTACAATCCCGGCTCTTTAGGAGCCGGACAGGCAATTTTGATATTGCTTCTCCCGTATGCAGGTATCGAATGACTGACCAATCGCTCCGCCACCACTTTATTGCCCTTCAGTATCTGTATCGTCACCGTCCCCTCCCATTTTTTTCCCAGATCATTTATGGTATAAATTGAAAAGTCGTGGTTAACCCCGGCTTTGATATCCGTTCCCCATTCATTGAGCATTAATCCCACCGGGGAAAAAGCATCAGGTAAATATTTCAGGCATTCCGGATCATAAGCAAGCGTGGTGGGATCAAGAAAGAAATCACTCGTCTGGCCATCCGGCCGGGAAGACGACAGCGCACAAAAACTGAGAACCCCCGCTGCCTTTCGATGACAGCGCCAGAATTCAGTTTCCGCCGCCATATAAGTGTAATAAAGATGTCTCCTTTGTTCTGTTGTAGCATCGTCGCCCAACAAATTTTTATAGACCTGCTTCGTTAAAGTGGCAGGCGTTCCATCGCGGTTGAGCCACAGCCAGCCATATTCATTGATAATAACCGGCGATAATTCACGGTTAACAATAAGCGGATGAACCGGTGGAACAGAGTCTGCCGTGGCCAGATCTTTTAATTTAAAATCGGGAACTACAAAATGATACGGATGGGACTCAAGCACCTCGTTGGAAGACCTCGCCCTGGCGAAACTATTATCCCAGGGACGCTGCGACAGATCGAGCGGCCTGATCTTAAACATCGTTTCTCCCAGGACATTATCATTTGTCCAGTCTGCCGTTTCATTACTCATATCCCATATCACCACACTCGGATGATTCCAGTTCTCCTCCATCCACAGTGTACATTCCTTCGCCAGCAGGTCGGCCCTGAAGGGCCATTTTTCTCCTGGGTAACCGCCAAACCAGTTGGGATATTCGTTCTGAATCAATATGCCCACTTCATCAGCAATATCATACCATTGCTGAGGTGGTGCGCTGATGCAAAACCGTACGCTGTTCCAATGAAATTGCCTGAATGATTCAAACAACCGGCGCACCCACGTCTCGTTCCAGGGCAATTGCCTGCAGGCAGAATCTTCAAAAAAACGGAATATGGTAATATTGGTGCCGCGCATGTAATAAGGCTTCCCGTTGAGCTGCCCCACATGCGTAAGCGGATCGAAATTAAAATTCCTCATCCCGAAAGAGGTACTCACATTATCATTATCCGTACTCACTTCCAGCTTATACAGAAAAGGATCTTCGGGCGACCACAAATGCATATCAGGTATCGGAACATACCTGAACGTCGTGCCATCGCGGGCTATCTCTTCGCTCTTCTGAATTCTTCCGATAATTTTGTTCGATTTCGCCTCACGTATGATATAAGTTATATCTACATTTTTTTGAGGCTCCCGGTTGATTAAATCCAGCTGTATTCCTACTCTTCGGTTAAGGATGTCCGGTACAACCTGCACCGTCCTGATAAATGAATAGCCGGTAAGTATCAGGCTTACGTCGTCGTAAATACCGGGTATATAATGCTTCTTCTCCGAATCAAAGCCATCAAGATATTGGGGCGGTACGGCATCGCGGCTTGATCCGACACGCACAATAATTTCATTCTTGCCTTTCTTCAGAACTTTTTTGAGATTAAAGAAGCCGGGAGTGAAGCAGGGTATATTTTCTCCCACATCTGTTCCATTTACAAAAACGCGGGTTGAATATTTTGCTTTCGCTATTTTAAGCAGCGCCGTATCAAAATTGATCTCGTCCAGTGTAAATTCCCTGCGGTACCAGAATGCTTCTCTTAATGAATCGGATTGAGAAAAGCTTTCGCGGTCAGCGGGTGCGGGACCAACATCAACAAAAGCAGGCTGCGCCAATGAGACCAACCCGGGCACGGGAACCGTGTGTTTAAAACTGTCAGCAACAGGAACAGTGTTCATGTCGCCCTGTGCAATTTCCCATGTTCCGTTCAATGATAAAACAGTGCGCCCGTGCCTTGTCTGCGCCAATGAATAAACAGATAAAAATAATACGAAAACAAACAAGCCGAATTTCCTCATCCGCAATGAAAATGATTATAAAGGTTTTATCTGAATATCTTTGAACCAGGCATTGCCTCCATGATATTGAAACGCGATATGCCCTGTGTTGGACATGCCATAGGACGGCACATCTTTCCAGTTTTTTAATTTTTCCTTTTCCCATTCGGGACTCCAAAGTTCATACTGCAATATTCTTTCTCCATTCAGCCAATGCTCCACATGTGCACCGTTAACAACTATTTTTGCTGTATTCCATTCACCGGCAGGATTAACTTTTGCAAACTCAGGCGCCAGTGTACCGTAGTCACTGCCCGTAGTTTGCCAGGGCTCCAGTTTTGCGGGCCATCCCTTGTCGTCAATGATCTGGTATTCGGGACCGGAATGAAAAGTCGCAGGCTGGTCTTCTGTTACATGAAACATGATACCGCTGTTGGAAGCCGGGGCAATTTTCCATTTAAGCGTTAAAATAAAATTTTTGTATTCTTTGTCCGTGATCAGATCCGTATGTGCAGCATCCTTCTTATGCCCATCGCAGAATAATGCGCCGTCTTCCACGCTCCAGGCTTCGATGGATTTATTCTGATAACCGCGCCAGCCCGAAAGATCTTTACCATTAAAAAGTTTCTGCCAACCCTCACCGGACACTTCATTATTCACCACAAAAGGTATCTCTTCGCGAATGCTTTTTATCGGCTTTTCGCCGTTCTTTAATAAGACCGCTTCCACTGTATATTTGCCCGGTTTAGCAGGTGCAGTGACGGTAATGGTAAACGGTTTCCGACCGTAAGCCGGAATAATGGCCTGAACAGTTTTCTGCACAACCACCTTATCATCCTGCAATATCTTCAATACAATCTTCCCGGCCCAGTCTTTACCGAGATCATTCACTGCCCATATTTTATAATCGTGCGGCTTGCCACATGCAATTTCTTTTCCCCATTCATTCAGCATGAGCCCAACCGGGGCAAATGCATCGGGTAAATATTTCAGTATACTGCTATCGTAAATTAATCTGGCTGGATCAGTGAAAAAATCGCTTGTCTGACCGTCCGGTCGTGAATAACCCAGCGCAGTGAACACCATCACTCCTGCGCTTTTTCCATTGCAGCGCCAGAATTCGGTTTCCGCCGCCAGGTAGGTGGCATATAAATGCCAGCGTTGCCGGGCAGTGGAATTAGGTCCTAACAGGTTAGTATAAAGTTCCTTCGTCAGTGTCGGCAGGCTTCCATCCCTGTTGAGCCAGAGCCAGCCATATTCGTTGATGATCACTGGAAAATTGTCCAGGTTCGGCGCTGTATTCCCTCCTGCTATTAAACTGGCATTCGCAATGTCTTTCAGCTTAAAATTCGGGTCCATAAAATGATAAGGATGCGCTTCATACACGTCGCCGGGTGCGCGATGCGTTTCATAACCATTATCCCAGGGCCTGTTGGAGAGATCCAGGTTTCGCACTTTCCAAACCGCCTGACCCGTCAGATCCGATTCATCTTTGTTGGCCGATGCTATCGTTTCATTAGTGGCATCCCATATCACCACGGAAGGATGATTCCAGTCTTCATACATCATTTCCGTATATTCTCTCGTTAATTCATCCACTGTAATTTCTTTTGGAAATTTATCGCCGTACCATATCGGAAATTCATCCTGGATAAGAAAGCCTTCTTCATCTGCTGCCTGGTACCAGAATGCCGGTGGCAAACCCACGCAAAACCGTATGCTGTTCCAATGGAATTGCTTCAGGCTCTTGAAAAAATTACGAACCCAGGCAGTGTCCCAGGGTAATTTTCCGCAGGCAGAGTCTTCAAAGAAACGGTAAATAGTAATATTGGTGCCTCGCAGATAATAAGGCTTTCCATTTAAAACGGCCTGCCGGGTTCCGGGATCAAAATGAAATTCTCTCATGCCGAATGTCACCTCTTTCTCGTCTCCATCTGTTGTCGCAACCAGCTCGTATAAAAAGGGATCCTCCGGAGACCACAGGTGACAATCCTTTACCGGTATCCTTACAATAATAGTCTGCTCCTTTTCACCACCAGCCAGTTTAACCGGCTCCTTCAAGGTGCCGACTATTTTTTTTGATTTTGCTTCGCGGATGAGGAATGAAATATCAGATTTTTTTTCTTCCGGCGAACTCAAAACGAGTTGCACCTGCAATTCTTTATTAACAAGATCCGGTGCGGTTTGCACGCGAACAATATGGGGATCTCCTGAAAGGACCAATTGCACATGATCATAAATACCGGGAATATATCTCTGCTTTTCAAAGTCGAAGCCATCCGGTATCGAATCGGGCACAGCGTCCCTGTCGGCGCCAACCCTTACGATCAATTCATTAGTACCTGTCTTTAGAAATTTTTTTGCATCGAAATACCCCGGTGTGAAACAGGGTAAATGCTCACCAAGATCATTTCCGTTTAAAAAAACTTTTGTACCATATTTTGCTTTGAACAGTTTAAGTACTGCATTTCCCGGAACCGGTGTTTCTATATTGAAGGCTCTGCGATACCAGAATGCTTTTCGCAACGGATCCGACTGAGCTATACTATTGCGGTCCTTTACTTTTGGCGCTGCATCCCTAAAGGCCGGTTCCGCTAACGAAACCAGGCCGGGCACAGGCACGCTGCGGCTGAAATCAACAGGCACATCCTGCATATTGCCTTCAGCAATTTGCCAGGTACCGTCTAAGGAAATAACGGACCGTTTAGCAGATTGAGCGGATACAGATAAAGCAATCATGCTGAACACACCACTCAAAAAAATCATTTGCAAACAACGGTTAATCATCATAATCGTCAGCTTTTTAATCAATGAAGTGCGTTCGGTCCGTTTTTATCTCAACAGCTTTTAGTAACCATGGTTTTGCTGCAAATTCGCTTTGCCACCCGCCACGCTCAAATCAATTTCACTTTGAGGAACGGGAAAATACTCATTTTTCCCTTCTGTAAAATGGCCGTCGCCCATATCCGTGGTGATATTACCTTCAAATTGCAGATAAGTATTTAAAGTCGGAGCCGCAATTCCCCAGCGAACGAGATCGAAGAAACGGTGCCCTTCCATTGCCAGCTCGAGTTTCTCTTCAAAATAAATGGCTTTCAATGCCCGGTCCTTACCTACCGAGGCGAAATATCCACCGGGATAAGGTTTGACGAAATAATTTGCAGCGGGTGTATTTGTAAAGCCGCCCATGGGGTCGTTCACATCCTGGTAAGTATATACCCATCCATCCGGATCGGCGGCCCTGTTGCGGATCATGTTCACATACTCTTGCGCCTTATCAAAATTCTCCAGTTGGGCTTCGCATTCTGCAGCCATTAATAACACCTGGGCAAACCGCGTACGAACATAGTTTATTGCAGTGCCGGGACCGAAATCAAGCGCATCATAATACAGATCTTTATTAGCCTGCCAGAAAAGATTTTTTTTGCCGGAGTATGGGCCGCTGTACGGCTGGTCCCTTATCCATTTTTTCCCGGGATGAATTCCCCAATCGAGATAAGGAATTCCACGGCGCCCTACGGTCCAGTCCAGCCTTGGATCCAGCGTTCCGTTATCAGGTGTGAAAGGCGCATCGAAAGCAATTCCCATATCGCTCTTCACGCCATGCTGGTTATAATCCTCTAAATAAGGAAGACCTGTTGCATCGTTCGTACGATAAGAATTTACGAGATCCTGGGAAGGCTGAAAGAATCCGCAGCACCATGGACTGTTGGGGTAGGGATAATTTAAAATATCACCCGCCCGTGATTGGGAAATATCGCCTGTTCCTGTATGAGTTGCCTCCTCGATGGCAAAAACCGCTTCCGGATTAGTGGTTTCCTTTTCAGGACGCCAGTTGTCCTGCAGCTTATCCGCCAGGGCATATTTTATTCCGTTCGAGGTTTTTCCGTTTTGGATCACCTGGTCAAAAATATTTTTTGCCTCGGGATATTTATGTTGGAACAGGTAAGCTTTCGCCAGGTAGGTAGCAGCCGCCCATTTATTAACCTTGCCGATTGCATTTTGCGTTTCCGTTAGATTTTTCATGGCAAAGTCCAGGTCACTCTCAATATTCGGCCAGACATCCACATTATTAGGCTGATTGAAATTAGTGGTGTTCTCATCCACCCAGGGAACCATATTGAACATATTTTTAAGATCGAAATAATAATACGCTCTTAAAAAACGCGCCTGGCCTTCAATGCTTATCCTGTCGTTATCTGAAATATCAGTTACCTGCGCCAGTACTTTTAAGGTCATATTACACCTGGAAATACCTTCATAATCCGCACGCCATTTGCCGCTGAAAAACGGGTTCGTGGCATCGAGCGTAAAATTCATGATCGAATTCATCGGAATCTGGTCACCACCCAGGGATCCTTTGTGCGCATCGCCGCCGCAAACACTTCCATAGAGCCAGTTATCAGGCGCGCTGGCCCAATTCTCCTGGCCCGTGTTGAGGCGCTGTCCATTGAGCGCTCCATACGCGCCAACCAATAATCCCTCCACGCCTTTTTGTGTAGCCAGTACTTCTTCACTTAATGCACCTTGCGGCAGATGCGTTAAAAATTTTTTGTTACAGCCTGAGATAATACTGCTTCCTGCCAGTAAACCCAGGAAAATTAATTTAATATTTTTCACTGTATATCTTTTAAATATTATTAGATATTAAAAGCCAAGATTGATTCCCAATAAGTATTCGCGGGTATGTGGATAAATTCCTTCATCTACGCCAAAATTTGTTGGGGAGCCGGTGATCTCCGGATCAACTCCGGAATATTTGGTAATAGTGAACAGGTTGGAGGCCTGGAAATATATTCTTAACTTCTGAATGCCCTTGCCCTTAAATATGTTTTCAGGGAAAGTATAGCCCAGGAGCATATTCTTAGCTCTGAAATACGATCCATTCTCAATGTAATAGGAATTGGGCGCTCCGTTTGTGCTTGCATATCCCGAGTTTTCCTGTATGGCCACTTTCGCATTCTGATGATCGGGGCGCCAGGAATCATATAATGCCGTTTTGCTTTTCCCTGTAGGATAGGAAGGATAGAAATCAAGCCACCATTTCAACTGGTTCCAGACCTGGTTTCCCTGC